>JANRLE010000196.1:0-1893 GCA_033762895.1 Bryobacteraceae bacterium
TCTGCATCATCGTCCTCCCTTTATCTTGGGATACCTGCATTGACTATAGCCACCCCGCCACAGGGCTTCAAGACCCGATCTGCTCAAGCGCACATCGAGCCGCCATCTGTTCCGCTTCTTTCTTGCTCAAACCCTGTCCGGTCCCCGCCGCACGCTCGTTGACCCGGACTTCGACCTCGAAATGCTTCTGATGATCCGGCCCCGACTCACGCACCATCACATATTGCGGCAACTGATCGTACCGTTTCTGGCACCATTCCTGGAGTCGCGTCTTATAATCTTCTTCCCCCGGCGTCGTTTGATGGGCTTCGGCCTGGCGCAGCTCTTCCTGCATCACGCCCAAGGTAAAGGTCCGGCTCGCCTCCAGCCCCCCGTCGAGATACACTGCGGCAATCACTGCCTCTAAGGCATCGGCTAACAGAGAATTCTTTTCCCGCCCCTGCGAGAGTTCTTCTCCGCGCCCCAGACGCAACATCACGCCAAGATTCATCCGGCGAGCCGCCTGAGCCAAAGAGGATTCACTGACAAGGTTCGCTTTCAACTTGGACAGGGCCCCTTCGCTCAGCTGCGTATAGAGCTGAGCCAGGTGGTCGCTGATGATCAGAGAGAGCACCGCATCACCGAGAAACTCCAGCCGCTCGTTATGGGTTCGCGTCGCCCCCTTCCGCTCATTGACGTGAGACTTATGCGTCAACGCTTCTGCGAGCAAACCGGGATTCTTGAACCGATAATGTGGCAGGGCTGGAACAGAATCGGCTGGGGGAGCCGGTGTCTTAGGCGCAACCGCGCTAGATCTCCAGGCGCCTGAAAATCAGACAGGCATTCACGCCGCCGAACCCGAATGAGTTCGAAAGCGCCGTCTTGATCGGCACGGCCCTGGCTTTGTTCGGCACGTAATCGAGATCGCATGCGGGGTCAGGATTTTCCAGATTGATCGTGGGCGGCAATAGCCCGTGATGAAGCGCCAGAATACTAAAGACCGCTTCAATGCCGCCGGCCGCGCCGAGCAAATGTCCCGTCATCGACTTGGTCGAACTGACGGGGATCTTATAGGCCTGCTGGCCGAAGACCTGCTTGATCGCGCGAGTCTCAATCGCATCGGCCATCGTAGATGTCCCGTGCGCATTGATATAGCCGATCTGGTCCTTGGCAATCCCGGCATCTTTCAACGCCAGCTCCATACAGCGCACCGCACCTTCGCCTTCTTCCGGCGGCGCGGTAATGTGGTAGGCATCGCTGTTCATGCCGTACCCGATCACCTCCGCGTAGATCCGGACGCCCCGGCGACGCGCGTGTTCAAGTTCTTCCAGGACGACGACGCCGGCGCCTTCGCCCAGCACGAATCCGTCCCGGTCCTTGTCGAACGGCCGGCTGGCTCTGCTCGGTTCATCGTTGCGAAACGAGAGCGCTTTCGCGGCGGCAAACCCTGCCACGCCCAACGGCGTGATCGCCGCTTCTGCACCACCGGCAACCATCACGTCGGCATCACCATGCTGAATCAGGCGGAAGGCATCGCCGATGCAGTGGTTCCCCGTCGCACAGGCGGTCACCGCGCAGGAATTCGGCCCCTTGGCACCGATGCGAATCGCCACCTGGCCCGAAGCCAGATTGATGATGGTCATGGGAATGAAGAACGGCGACACACGGCCCGGACCTTTTTCCTTGAGCACCTCATGGTAGTGCTCGATCGCGCCCAGACCGCCGATGCCGGATCCGATATACACGCCGACTTTCGTGGCTTCTTCCGGAGCGACCTTCAATCCTGCGTCATCCACGGCCAGTTGAGCAGCGCCCACGGCATAATGGATAAACGTATCCATCTTTTTGATTTCTTTTTTTTCGATGAATTGGCCCGGATCGAAATCGCGTACTTCACCGGCGATCTGAGCATCA
>JANRLE010000197.1:0-22887 GCA_033762895.1 Bryobacteraceae bacterium
ATCCAGCAATGGCGCAAGCGCCGCGAGGAGATCAAGCGCATCCTCTCTTACTACGCCGTCGGGCAGATGCCACCGCCGCCGGGAAACGTCAAAGGCGTCACGCTCAAGTCTGAACTCGTAGCGGCCGGAAGGGTGCGATACCGCCTGATTCATCTCACCTTCGGCCCCCAACGAAAGCTGGGCCTTCACATCGGCATCTTCACACCACTGGCAGGCGGCCCGTTCCCCGCCGTCGTTTTGCAGAGCGCAACTCCACCCGGCGCCGCGCCGCTGCCGCGTCTGCCCCAGGGACCCAATCAGGGCCGCGGCGAGAACGTCCTGCTGATGGCGGGCCCGGCTCCCACCGGCAATGAACCCGCGCGCCCGCCCGCCGCACGGGGAGGCCCCGTGACCGCCGAAGAGGTGTCCACACGATACGCGCAACTGCTGCGCCGGGGCTACGCGCTGGTCATCTTCAACCCCAACGACTGCGCCGAGGACACCACCCTGCGCAACCTGGACGGAAGCTGGGCCTTCCGCAACACCCGCTTCCTGCCCGCTTACCCCGGCTATGACTGGGGCATTCTCGGCGTCTGGGCCTGGGGCGCTTCCCGCGTGGCAGACTATCTGGAAACCGACCCCGCCATCGACCGGACCCGGCTCATCATCACCGGCGCTTCCCGCAACGGCAAGGCCGCCATGATCGCCGCCGCCTTCGACGAACGGTTCATGGGCGCGCCCGTGGTCACCGGAGGAGGCGGCATGGGCGCCTATCGCTTCGCCGGCCCGCGCAGGAGCGAAACGCTGGACATCATGCTGACGAAGTATCCCAACTGGTTCTCCCCCAACCTTCACCAGTTCCGCGGCCATCGCGAAAAGCTGCCCTTCGATCAGCACTGGTTCCTGGCCCTGTGCGCGCCGCGGCCCTTCATCGCGCTCGAAGGGGAGACCGACACCATCTCACTGCCCGACGCCGTGCAGGCTTCCATCAACGGCGCACTGCCCGCCTACGATCTGTACCGCGCCAGGGATCGATTGGGCGTCAACTACGCCAAACATGGACACGCCTTTACGGAGGAGGACTGGACCGCTATGCTCGACTTCGCCGCCAGGCACCTGTCATCCACGCATGTGCTGCGATAGCTTCGGCGCCCGATAGCGCACCGCCAGGTGCGGCGTCTCCAACTTTTCCCCGCCCTTGTGCCGGGACTGCAGGCAGCTTTCCAGCGCCCCGCTCACAATCAGCGTCCGCTCCACCGGATACGGCGCTTTCCCGGTGACATACATTTCTTCGATCTTACTCACCAGGCATGCCGAATATGTCACGTTCGGAACCGGCGAAAGGAAGAACTGCGTCGAAACAATCCCCTGCCCTTTCACCCGCGCCGCAAACGTGTAATCCCGTACCGCGCCGTTCAGCATCAGCAGCGTCGTCCGCAGCCCGTCGTTGCGTTCAATCAGGTAAGCCGCCGGCGCTTTCACCAGTTTCCGTAACTCGCCCGATCCCACCAGATCCTGCGGCCGCCCGTCCGTCAGGCTCAAGCCCTGCGGGGAATCGCTCCGCGACAGCGCCGCCGTCAGCAATCGCTTTGACCAGCGCCCATCCTCGCCCGCCTTCCACACCGCTTCTCCATCAATCAACTGCACCGACTTCACACCCGTCTCGCCGCCCTTACGCCGTTCCACCATCGACTGCATCGCTTCCAGCGCATGATAATCCATCGGGTCGGACCCGCCCACTCCCACCATCAGCGCCTCTTCGATTTCCGAGTTCAGCGGAATCTCCACGTCCGGCAGCCGCCACGTCACCGGCAGCGACGATCCGGCCAGCATCGGAAAACCCATGCGCCTCGATTGATCCACCATCCACTTGGCTTTCTCAAAGCGATAGGAGAGATGCTTGTCGTTGTAGACCGGCACGCTGCGCCCGTCTTTCTCAAACACATCCACACACTGCTTGAAGAATTCGTATCTCGGGTAGAGCACCTGGCCCAGTTCATTCTTCGGGTACTCGCCATGCTCGCCGATCAGCAGCACCGCGTCCACGGCCAGTTTCTCCCCGCCCTGACGCAGGGCCGCGGCGATGGTGGGGTAGACCTTGAAACCAAACTCGCGGGCCCGCTCTTCGCTTTGATCGCCCTTCGGCTTCTGGTCCACGTAGAGCGAAACCACCTGAAGATCGGGTTTGTGCCAGCGCCCGTGCAAAGGATATCCGATCAGCAACCGGTCCCCCATGTGCTGCGCATGCGAAAGGTACCGGTAGATGGTGGTGAGGATGGCAACTCGTTTTGGCATGGGTTACGTCCTCCAGAATGTGGATTGCTTCGGCGCCGCGTAGGCGATTTTGGCCAGGTGCGGCGTCTCAACCCGCTTCTGCCCCTCATGCAGGCTGTCCACCCCCGCCGCCGTCAGCCCCGTGGTCAACAGCGTCCTTTCCACCGGGTAGGTTGGATTGCCCGTAAGGAACATCTGCTCCACGTTGTTCACCAGCGGAGTAAAAAAGTTCGCCAGCGTCGTGCGCGCCGGAGGCATCGGCAGATACATCTGCGTGGAGAAAGGCTCGCGCCTGCCGTCGATGCGCGCCGCGAAGTTAAAATCCTGCACCAGGCCGTTCATCAGCAGGATCGCCGCCTTCAGCCCATCGCTGTGCTGATACACGTACGCCACCGGATCTTTCATCAGACGGCGCATGGAATCGAGCGTGGGAAAGTCGTTGTTGAACCCTTCGCGCGACGGCTTCAGTGTGTGGCTGCGGCACAGCGCCGCCTCCATCAGATCCTTGCTCCACACGCCTTCGGCCATCGCCTTCCAGAAATTCTCGCCGCGATAGGCATGTAGCCATTCCACGCCCGCTTCCCCGCCCTTGCGCCGCTCCACCATACACTGCACGGTTTCAAGCGCGTGAAAATCGTAGCTGTCCACGCCGCCATAGCCCACGCACAGCGCTTCGCGAACACGCGCCCCATCGGGCATCTCAACCGAGGGAGTGCGCCATGTCACCGGCAGGCTCGATCCCGCCATAAACGGGAACTTCAATCTCCGGCTGGTCTCATACATCTCCAGCGCCCACGGCCAGTGCCAGGAAAGATGTTTGTCGTTGAACACCGGCGCCGCGCGGCCGGAGGACTCAAAGACCTTCACGATCTCCTTGAAAAACTCATAGCGCGGGTATTTCCGCTGGCCCTTTTCGTTGCGCGGATAACGGCCGTGTTCGCCGATCAGCAGCACGCCATCGACGGCCAGTTTGCCCGTGCCCAGCGTGAGCGCCTCGGCAATGGAGGGATAGCCTTTGGTAGAGGGGAACTCCTTCAGCCGCGACGGGCTCAGGTCCTTCTCCCCCACCTGGTCCACCCACAACGACACCAGGTCCATGGGCGGCTTGTGGTGTTCACCATTCCAGCCATAGCCGATCAGAAAGCGGTCCACGATGTGCTGGCTGTGCGAGTACTGGAAATAGGTGGTGCAGATGGCGGCGATTTTCGGGCGCTGGGGCGGCGCGGCCGAAACAAGCAGCGGCGCGCCCGCGATGACTTGGCGGCGAGTGATCATGACGTCGTCCGCCTCCTACGATACACCCGGAATGTTGAAACTGCGATCATTTCACTGCCCCGAAACCGCCGCCTTCTTCTCCTCATCCCCACGCTCCGGCTTCGCCTTCGGCAACGGCTTGCGCGGCAGCATCTCCTCCCGCGCCGCCGCATGATATACAAACGACGCGATCACCGCCGAAGCCTGCATCAAATCCGCCGCCGACGCATGGTCATACACGTCCATGTTCGAATGATGCGTCCGCGTGCTGTATTCCACCGGATCCTGTATGAACTGGAAGGCCGGAATCCCCACCGCGTCAAACGACAGATGATCCGTCCCCCGCGTGTCCCGGATCGCCAGGCTCTTCGCCCCCAGGTCGTGAAACGGCTTCAACCATGCCTCAAACACCGGCCGCACCATGTCGTTGCCCTGTAAGTACACCCCTCTGATCTTTCCCGTCCCATTATCCAGATTGAAGTATGCCGACACTTTCCCGTGCATGGAAGTGAGCTTCATCACCGCCGGGTCGGCGAAATGTTCCTTCACATACGCCTTCGATCCCAGCAAACCCTGCTCCTCGCCGCTCCACAACACCAGCCGCACTGACCGGTCCATCGGCGCACCCACGGCCTTCAGTATCCGCATCACCTCCAGCATCACCGCCGAACCCGCCGCGTTATCCGTCGCGCCCGTGCCGCCATGCCAGGAATCCAGGTGCGCGCCCACCATCACCCATTCGTCCTTCTTCCGTCCGCCCGGCAACTCCGCCACCACGTTCCACGAATCGTGATTGCCTTCCTCAATTCGCGCGTCCACTTCGAACTCAATCTTTACCGGAATCTTCTTCTCCAGCAGCCGCGCCACCCGGTTGTAATGCTCCGGCGTCAGCACAATAAACGGCGGCGGCACGGGCACCTTGGGATCCTGCGATCCGCCCGACGTCGCAAACACCGTTCCCCCGTCTCCCGCCGTGCCATTGGTGATCGCCGCCAGCACGCCCTCGTCTTTCAGGAACTTCGCCCGCTCGGAACGAAACCTCCGCGCACGGGATTCATCCACCGGCGGCCGCGGCGGCTGAATCACGCCTTCGCTCAATGCCGCCAGTGAGGCCTCATCGTGCCGCTTGCCGGGCGCCTCCAGCCGCACCGGCGTCTCCCGGATCGCGTCCAGCAGCACGATCTTACCCTTCAGCTTCCCCTTGTGCCTGGGGAAATCAGCCGCCGTCTTGATCACCGCCATCGTCAGTTCACCCGTCAGCAGCCCGTTTGTCCCCGACGTCCACGCCAGCGGAAAACCCACCAGCGGCGCGTAGGCCGGCTCCACCAGGTGCGCCGAAAACCGTCTGAAATCCCAGCCCCTTCCAAACGGCCCCCACTTTTCCAGATGGGCATTGGAAAGCCCGTAGGATTGCGCCTGCTTCACCACCCATTCGGCCGCTTTGCGGTAACCCGGTGAGCCCGTCAGCCGCGGCCCGTTGACCTCGGTGAGTTGGAAAAGATGGTCCATCACCTTGGAATTCTCCAGGGCCTCCGCCCGAATCCGGTGCACCATCGTAAGATCGGTCTTCTCTTCACTCACCGCCGCCGCCACGACCAGCGCGGCACACAAAAACAGCGCCAACGGGGATCTCATGTTGGGCAAGCATAGCACGCTAGAATCAAAGACAGCGTGCGGATTACCATCTCCAAGGAGAACTACCTCAAGGCGATCGCCGAGGCCGAAAGCGAGGGCCAAACCGTCATCGCCGCCGCCCTCGCCCGGTGGCTCAACGTCTCGCCTCCCGCCGTCACAATGGCCATCAGACGGCTCAAACGCGACGGGCTGATCCTGGTCGAAGACGACGGCCGCATCCGGCTCACCAGCGACGGCCACGCCATCGCCTCACGCCTGCTCAACCGCCATCACCTCATTGAGCGCATGCTCACCGAAATCTTCGGCATGGAGTGGTACAAGGTGCATGAAGAGGCCGAACAACTGGAGCACGCCGTCTCTTCCGATTTCGAACGCCGCCTGATGGAGAAACTCGGCCCCGGCGGCGCCTGCCCCCACGGCAACGTCATCGGTCTCGACACTCCGCTGCAGCGCCGTGACCGCGGCTGGCTCCCCCTCGAAGAGTTGCCCGCCGATGAGGTGGCGCGCGTCGTCAGCGTATTCGAACGCGATCGCCAGTTGCTCGAATACCTCGACGGCCTCGGTATCCATCCCGGCGCCGATCTTCAACTGGTGGCCCACAACTACGACGACACCATCACTTTGCGCGTAGGCCCGGCGCGCATGGTCCAACTCGGACGCGCCGCCGCCAACCGGATCTGGGTCGAGCCCGCCAACCTCCGTCACAACAGTTGAGAAATCCCGCCCCGCCCCGAAACATTTATCTCCCGATCCGGGTTCGTTCCATCAGAGGAGCAACGAACCAATGAAGACACGGATCACGATACTACTCGCCGCCGCCATGGCCATCTTCGCAGCCTCCGCGCCGGCCGAAACGCGCCGCGGCGAGCGCGCCAGAAATCAACAGGCCCGCATCAGGGACGGCGTCCAGGATGGCAGCCTCACCCGCCGCGAAACCCGCAAGATCGAACGGCGCGAGGCCGATCTGGCTCGTGACGCCCGCCGCATGAAGGCAACCGGCGGCGCCCTCACCCCAGCCGAGAAAGCTCGCATCGAGGCCCGTCAGGACCGCCTTAGCCGCAAGATCTACAAACAGAAGCACGACTCACAGAACCGCAGGTAGCGGAGGAGGCACGTTGCGGGCGGCGCGCCGCGCCGGCAAGGTATAATCCGGGATTCCGTGAATACCGAAAAGCCAAGCAGCTTCACGCCGCCCGATAACGCGCAACTGGCGAAACTGGGCGCTCTCTTCCTGGTTTACGCCTTTATTGTCTACATCCTGCCCAGACCCGAAACGGTGAAGCCCGAAGGCTGGCGTCTGCTCGGTATCTTCTGCGCCACCATCGCCGGCCTCATCCTTCAACCCATCGCCGGCGCAGCCCTCGTCCTCATCGCCGTTACCCTCAGCGCCCTCATCGGCGGATTGAAGATCGGCGAAGCTCTGGCAGGTTATGCCGATTCCTCGGTCTGGCTGGTAGTTGCCGCGTTCATGATCTCGCGTGCCCTCATCAATACGGGTCTCGCCCGCCGCATCGCCCTGTTTTTCGTCCGCATCTTCGGCGGCAACTCGCTCGGCATCTGCTACTCGCTCGGATTCTCCGACGCCGTACTGGCTTCCATCATTCCTTCCAACGGCGCCCGATCCGGCGGCGTACTCCTCCCCATCGTCCGCTCCATCTGCGAACTCTATGGATCCCGCCCCGGCGCCACCGCCAACCAACTCGGCGCGTTTCTCATGGTCGCCGTTTACCAATGTGTCTGCATCTCCACGGCTATGTATTACACGGGTCAGGCAAGCAACCCCATCGCCGCCCGCATGGCCACGGAGATGGGCTTTCCCCTCACCTGGGCGAAATGGTTCACCGCCGGCATCGTGCCCGGCTTATGCTGCCTGTTCCTGGTGCCTGTGGTCGTCCGTCTTCTCATTCCCCCCGTCATCCGCAAAACGCCGGAGGCGCCCGTCTTCGCCGCCGCCCAACTCAAGGAGATGGGTCCGCTCAACCGCGGCGAACAACTGGTGGGCGCCGTCTTCGCCTGCGTGTGCGCCGCCTGGGTCACCAGTGACCGCACGGGCATCGATATCACCGTCGCCGCCCTGGTGGGCTGCGGCGCGCTCATCCTCGGCGGCATCATCCGCTGGGAGGAAGTCAAAGCCGATTCCGGTCTTTGGGATATGTTCGTCTGGTACGGCGGCCTGGTCCGCCTAGGCCGTGCCCTCTACGAAGCCGGCATCACTCAGGCCTTCGCAAAAGCCGTCGGCGCCGCTTTTTTGGACTACGGCTGGGTCACGCTGTTCATCATCGCGCTCGCCGTCTATTACTACACCCACTACGGCCTCGCCAGTATCACCGCCCACATTCTGGCAATGTATCAGCCCTTCGTGGCCGTGCTGGCAGCAAAGGGCGCGCCCATCGGCCTTGCCGCCATGGCCTTCGCCAGTTTCGTGAACCTTTCCGCCGGCCTGACGCACTATGGTACGACACCCGCACCGATGTACTATGCCCAGGAGTACGTCAGCCTCAAGACTTGGTGGCGTGTTGGCTTTATTGTGTCCTTAGTGAACATTGCTGTGTGGTCCACCATCGGGTTTGCTTGGTGGAAGATCATCGGCATATGGTAACCTGAAGGCCCGGTATCACGAAAGGAACACAGGCCCCCGTGTTTTCAGAGAATCGGAATGAGCACCGCTATTGGTGTTCCGACTTGGTGCGTGTGTGGCTCAAGGACGGCACTCGCTGGAAGAGCGCCGGAGTGGGCGTGCTGGAGGATATCTCCGCAACCGGCGCCTGCATCCAGATGGACACGAAAGTCAAGCGGGGCGCCGAGATCCGCTTCAAGCATCCCGAGTGGAAAGCTGACGGAGTTGTCCGTTACTGCTACTGGCGCGAGATCGGGTACTTCATCGGCATGGAGTTCGCCGAACAGTACCGTTGGTCACCCGAAGTGTTCCGCCCCAGCCACATGGTGGACCCGGCCACCGTCGTGTCTGCAAAGCTGCAACGAAAGTCGCGCGCCGCCGGTTCCGGTTCCTGAACTCAATACGCCCAGCGCCAAAGATTAGCGCCTACGGTGAATCCGGCGCCCACAGCGGCGAACAACACCAAATCCCCCTTGCGCAACTTCCCTTGCGCGATCGCATCCTGAGTGGCCAACGGAATCGTCGCGCCCGTCGTGTTGCCGTACTTGTGGATATTGATGATCACACGGTCACACGGTATCCCCAGCCTCTCGGCGGCCGCGGCAATGATCCGCCGGTTCGCCTGATGCGGCACCAGCACCGTCACATCGGAGGCCGATAGATGATTGCGCTCCAGCAGCGCCTCGCATGTTTCCTGCATCTTCCGCACCGCATATTTGAACACCTGCTGGCCGTCCTGATGCACGTAGTGCAGCTCTTGCGCGATCGTTTCGATCGAGGCGGGCATACGGCTGCCTCCGGCCGGCATTTTCAGATAATCCCCACCCGAGCCATCGATCTCGTTATGGAATCCAATGAAACCAACGTCTTCGCCCTCCTCTGCCGGCTCCACCAGCATCGCCCCCGCGCCGTCGCCAAACAGGATGCAGGTGGAACGGTCCTTGTAGTTGATGATGCGCGACATCGTGTCGGCGCCGATCACCATCACGCGCTTGTGCGCCCCGGCGCCCACCAGGTGCGCCGCCGTGGTAATGCCGTACAGGAAGCCGGAACACGCCGCCACCAGATCGAATCCCCAGGCCCCTCGCGCGCCGATGCGATCCTGCACCAGACACGCCGTAGAGGGAAAGAACATATCGGGTGTCACCGTGCAAACGATGATCGCTTCCACCGTCGAGGCACCCACACCCCGGTGCGCCAGCGCCTCGCGCGCCGCCTCCACCGCGAGATCCGAGGTGGCGATGTCTTTCGCCGCGATGTGTCTTTCCTCGATCCCCGTCCTCTCCAGGATCCACTCGTTCGAAGTGTCCACCATCTTTTCCAGATCGGCGTTGGTAAGAACGCCCGGCGGCACATGGCAACCGAGCGCGGTGATTTTGGCTCTTGGCAAACAGTACTCTCCTCGGGGCTGAACCCGCAATCCTATATGTTACCTTCGGAGAGGATGCAAAGCGAGAAGCTCGTGGAGACTCCCTGCGAGATTTTTCATCGTGTTTTCCGGGAGTTGCGGCCGCGCACCGCGCTTTCGGCCGTACAGGTCGAGTTTCGTGATTTTGCCGGTGTCACCAGCATGATTGAGTTCCGCGACTCAAGCCTCCGTGTCCGGCTCTCTGACATCTTCGCCGCCGCGCCCCATGCGGTGCAGGAAGCTCTCGCTCACCTGTTGCTGGCGAAGTTGTTGAGGCGCAAGCCCGCCAATGTGCACCTGAATCGCTACCGGAAGTTCCTCAACAGCCGTGAGATCGTGCAGAAGGCCGAACAGATGCGGCGCAGCCGCGGCGGCAAACGTGTCCTGCCGCCTCAGGGTCAGACCTACAACCTGTTAACGGTTTTCGAGGAAATGAACTTCCGGTTCTTCCACGGATTAATGCCAGCACCCGGTCTCGGCTGGAGCCCGTCCCCTTCAAGGACCATCCTGGGCCACTACGATTCCGCCCATCACATCATCGTGATCAGCCGCCTGCTCGATCACCCCACCGTACCGAAACTTGTCGTCGATTACGTGATGTATCACGAAATGCTGCACATCCGTTACCCCACCGCCATGAGCGGCGCGCGCCGTTGTGTCCACGGTGAGGACTTCCGCCGTGCCGAAGCCGAATTCCCGGCCCTGGCCCAGGCAAAAAAGATGCTCGAAGACATCTGCCGGAGGGCAGCCCCAGCCAGATCCTCAGGCCCGCGACGCCGCGGCCGCCGTCTGGTGTGACAACTCCCCAACCTGCGCCTGCATCTTCTCCAACACATCAACTACCGGACGCAAATCCAGAGGCTTCACCCCCATCCAATAAAACGCCAGCCTCAGTTCAGCCCGCGCCATCGTCAACCGGAAAATGAACTGCTGCTCCAGCAGCGCGCGCCCTATCTCCGGCCGGTCATGGCCCGCCGACACTGTCAGCCTCCTCAGCGCCAGGTGCAACTGCGCAAAATCGCGCCCCATTTGTTTCAGATAGCCGCCAAGTACCTTCGCCCGCCGCTTGCGCAGTTGGCGCAACATCCCCGCATCAGCCCCCGCCTGCCGTGAAAGATACTCGAAATCCTCCTCGGCCAGCAGACGCTTCAGCGGCCGGTAGCGCAATATTGGAGCCACCGTCCCGGCCCCTTCCTCCCGGTCAGAGAACAGCCGCGCTGCAAGATAGCCCATGCCCAGGAAGAACACCGCCGCCAATGCAATCGCGGCGAATAGAACCTGTTCGTTCGACATTCTCACCAACCTTTACTGTGGAATACCTTGGCAAAAGAATATCGCAGGAGCTGGCGCAAATGCAAATGGAAATTTCCCTGATTAGAGGGATAAATACAAACATTGGGGAGTATTCTCACCGGCTGAGGCGGCCTAGGCTCGCGTTGATGTCCTTCAACTGGCCAAGCAGACGGTCTTCCTCATCCTGATTCCAGCGGTGCCCTACCTTCGTCATCGCCTCCTCCCCCGAACGGCTCAACACCACCGCCCAGAGCAGCAGGCACGCCCACCCCACCACAGGAATCACCGTATTCGATACCACCCGCGTCGCCTCATGCCCGTAGAGATTCCGCATCAGCAGCGTTCCGGCCTTCAGAAAGAAATAGATCGCAAATAGAAGCGAATGCCATACAAGATTCCGTGGCAATGGCACCGGAAACCACGTCAGAAACGCCGTCATCAACAACACCAGCACGGCCAGCGCCGACAACACCCCGCGCTCGGCCATCAGGAACAGCATCAGCGTATCGGGAGCCTTGGCCGTCCCAATTCCCGCATACGACAGCACGATCGCCGTCGCCGTCGCCGCCACAATCGAGGCCGCAAACATCCACCCCGTCATCGTCCGGATCCCGGGGAATCTCTCCAGCACCAGCGTGTACAACTCATACAGCGCCAGAAAATAAAAGGCCCACAGCACCGCCTCGGTCACCATCCACATCAGCGCATAGGCTTTCCGGGAAACGGGGATCAGGATGAAGTAACGCGCCAGCCCAAAAAACAGAAAAGCGGAGAACCAGCGGTATTTCAGAAAGAGGCGGGACCAAAGCAGACGAGCCAGTACCGTCGCCGTCAGGACGAAGGAAATGATCTGAAAAGCCGAGATTGTGATCGAAGACATTTCGCGCTCGACTCCGGCAAACCCCGACACACTTGAATTTTAGCATCCAGGCGGGAGCGGCCACCGCCTGGATGCCAGTGCCTCGCAGTCCTTATCGGACGTTGGCGATATCGTCACAGGGATAGCAGTCCGGAATCGGCAGATCGATGGCGCCGAGCGTCCCAACCGAAACAGCAAGCAAAGCGAAGACGACCAGTTTCTTAAGCATTGTTTCTCCTAGAGCGGCTTTTTTTTCGAAATTCGGCGGCTCCGATGGCCGCCACATCCGCATCATAGGGTCCTGCCGGCCCGTTTCCCGCCCTTCCGCCTCTCGTTTTCGAAATACGGAACAAGACGCCCTTCCAACTCCCCGGCTATCATGGAAGTGGGCAATGAAACCGATTCGCGTGCCGCGCCCGGCTGGTGTCAGGGAACGCTTCGATAAAGGCGCCGCGCCTGACCTGTGGCGGCATACCCTCTCCCAGATCCCCTCCGTCTTTGGCCGTCTGGTCTACCTGGCCGGGCTGCGCGACGCCAACTCTGGCCAGTACATCCACCACGGGCTCAGCGCCGTATTCGGAGAGGAACAGGCGCACCTGGCCATGAAGGCCAGTCACAAGGATCTGTTCGGAGAGTGGTTGGAGTTCGGCCTGGCCGAACAAAAGGCAGATCTCGAGGTCTATCTGTCAGGCCTCACCGCCGGCCAGCCCACAGTTCTCGAAACCTGGCATCGTCTGGAGCCTTACCGCAATCTGCCGCCCGACGGCGCCATGGCCCCGGAGCGCGAGTTGTTTCTCACCGACCTCGAAACCCTGCTTATGCTGATGCGGCGCGAGCACGGCGTTTCTTCGCCTGGTCAAGACGCATAGCCACACCCGTCACCTGCCCGATCACATCCAGTTCGTTCAACAGGTAGACCTCCGGCAGACACATCGACGAGGGATGCGGCTGCAGCACCACCTGGTCTTCGGCCTGGTAGCACCACGCGCAAGCGTAGCCCTCCCGATGCTCCAAAAAATAGATCGGCCGCTCGAATTCGTTCGTCCATCCCGTATTCACGATTTTCGTTTTTCGCTCATCGATCATCACCAGCGACCCCGGCTGCAGAATCGGATACATGAACCAGTCATCGGCCCCAATGTAGGCGTAGCGGTGCTCCTCCGGATTGATGCCGTCCAGCAACATCAGCGGCAGCCGCCCCCAGCGCTGAATCATCCGGCTCAGATAGCTCGTCTTGCGGATGTCGATGCCGGGATCCAATGCCACCGGCAGCCGGACATCCCCATATCCTTCCTCGGAAAATCCGATCGGATGCGTCCCGGCCAACTCAATCGACGAGGCATCGGCCGGCAGCGCCGAAAGATCCACCCCGTACCAGCTCATCGCCTCAAGCGGATCCAGCCGGTAGATCGCACAAAGAGAGTACAACCGGTAGAGCGTGGGCACTGTGCCTTTGTTTTCTATATCTGCAAGCCGGCTCAGCCCAAGCGTGAATTCATCGCTGTTGTGCCGCTCGGCGATGCGCACACTTGCTTCCTCCACGTCCCGGTAGCGAAGGCCCAGCCGTTCCCTTATCCGTCTCAGTTTCTGTCCGGCGTCCTCCATGCTATGATTCTCTCCCAGTTTCAAGCGCGGTCTGTCGGCTCATCACGCCACCGTGCCTCCCGCTTGATCGCGCGGCGCCGGTCAATGTCGGTCACATTCATTCTAGGGGGCCTGCTGCGAAGCGCGGAGCCTGGTGGGGCCTGGCGGCACACTCGGCCAAGTGCTTGGAAATGTTGGTTCAATGGATTATAGCGATCACTTTCGCCTGGAGCAAGGCTGTTTCTTTGTGTTTGTTCTGAATTCGGAACAAAAATTTCGCACGGAGGGAAATTTTGAAAATTGTTGTGGGAATCAGCGGCGCCAGCGGCTCCATCTACGGAATCCGTCTCATGGAAAAGGCCCGGCGCCACCCCGGTATCGAGATCCATCTCATCATGAGCCGCTCGGGCGAACGTACGCTCTGGCTTGAAACCGGCAAAAAGGCCGCCGACATCCGCCCTCTTGCCGACTTCACCTACTCGCCGGAAGACATCGGCTGCCGCCTCGCCAGCGGCTCTTTCCTCGTCGATGGCATGGTCATCGCCCCATGCTCCATTCACACCATGTCGGCCATCGCCCACGGCATCAGTTCCAACCTGCTGGTTCGCGCCGCCGACGTCACACTCAAGGAACGCCGCAAACTCATCCTGCTCGTCCGCGAAATGCCGTTTCATCTCGGCCACCTCCGCGCCATGACCCAGCTCGCCGAAATGGGCGCCATCATCGCCCCTCCGGTCCCGGCCTTTTACCAGAATCCCCAAACAGTCCTCGATATCGTCGATTCCAGCGTCGACCGCGTCCTCGACCTCCTCGCCATTCCCGCCCAAGACGCACGGCGCTGGGATGGAGGGAATCCGCTACAATCCTAAACAGACCCCCATCGGCGGATCTGTTCTCAGATGTCAAAGGCAGTTCGAAAGCAGTCAAAAATCATCGCCGCCTTCCAGGGTGAGCCCGGCGCCTTCAGCCAGATCGCCGTCCGCCACCTCGCCGGCGAGCACGCCGCCATCCTCCCGTGCGAACGCTTCGAACAGGTATTTCGCGCCCTGGACGAAGGGAAGGCGAACGTGGCCGTGATTCCAATCGAGAACACCCTTCACGGCTCCGTCCACGAGAACTACGACCATCTGCTCAACTTCGACCTTCCCATCACCGCCGAAACCAGCGTCCGCATCGTCCACAACCTCATCGCCCCGCCTGCCGTCAAGTGGTCCGCCATCCGCAGGATCTACTCCCACCCGGTCGCCCTCAACCAGTGCCTCGATTTTTTCTCCGCCAATCCCCACCTCCAGCGCGTCCCTTATTACGACACCGCCGGCAGCGTCAAGATGATCATGGAAACCCGACCCTCCGACGCCGCGGCCATCGCCTCCTCGATGGCCGCGGAAATTTACGGCGCGCGGATCCTCAAACGCTCAATCGAGGATGACCGCCAGAACTTCACCCGCTTCTTCCTCCTGCAGCGGCGCGGCGATCCGCCACTGATCCCGCCCGGCAAGGACATGAAGACGTCGCTGGTCTTCACCACGCGCAACGCACCTGGCGCACTGTTCCGCGCACTCAGCGCCTTTGCCCTGCGCGACATCAGCCTCACCAAGATCGAGTCCCGCCCATTGCGGGGAAAACCATGGGAATATCTTTTCTATGTGGATCTGCTGGCCAGCCCGGAAGATCCGCGCACGAAGAACGCCTTGGGACACCTGGCCGAACTCGCCGACTTTCTCAAGGTCCTCGGCAGCTACGGTAGAGCGGCCCTCCGGCCCGTGAGACGAACATAAGGGATTCCGGTTTGCAAGCAGTCATCCTCATCGCCGCCCTTTTGTCCATCGCCCTCGCCCAGCAGCCTGTCTTCAAAGTCAACGTCATTGCCCGCTCCACCAAGGCCGTCAACTACCAGCACCGCAGCGGCGCAACCGAAATCGAATTCCGCGGCACCGCCATCCTGCCCAAGGGAGAAGGCAAAGCCAGGATCGAAAGCAAACAGGGCCGCATCGAAGTTTCCGCCAGTTTCTCCCGCCTCGCCCCGGCCTACACCATCGGACCCGAATATCTCACCTTCGTCCTTTGGGCCATCACCCCCGAAGGCCGCGCCCAGAACCTCGGCGAACTCCTGCTGAGCGGCCAGAAAAGCAAAATCGAGGTAACCACCGAACTCCAGGTCTTCGGCCTCATTGTCACTGCCGAACCCTACTTCGCCGTCACCCAGCCCAGCGACGTCATCGTCATGGAGAACGAAATCCGCCCCGACACCCGCGGCCGCTGGGACGTCATCGACGCTAAGTATGAGTTGCTCCAACGCGGCCAGTTCGCCGGCACCGGCAGCGCGCAGCCGCCCACCTGGAGCCCCAAAATCCCTCTGGAGCTGATCGAGGCCCGCAACGCCGTGCGCATCGCCCGTCTTTCCCTCGCCGACAAGTACGCCGCCGATATTTTCGAAAAAGCCGCCCAGGCTCTGGCCAGCGCCGAGGATTATCATGACCGCCAGGCGGGCTGGCGGCCCGTCAGCATGTTGGCCCGCGAGTCGGTGCAGCGCGCCGAAGATGCCCGCGTCGTCGCCCTCAGGCGCCAGCAGGAAGAACGGCTGGACAATGAGCGGAAACTCTCCGCCCAACGCGAGGCCGAAGCCAAGGCCACCGCCGAAACCGAAACCAGACGCCGCGAAAAGGCCGAAGCCGACCGCGCCGCCATGGAGAAAGCCAAGCTCGAAGCCGAAGCCCTCGCCCGCCGCGCCGAACAGGACCGCATCGCCGCCGAAACCGCGCGCCTCGAATCTGAACGTCTGCGAAAGGAAGCCGAGCAGGCGCGCCTGGCTTCCATCGAACAACAGCGGAGGCAAACGCTGGAGGCGGATCTCTCCCGCCGCCTCGACCTGCGCAAACGCCTCCACGATCAGCTTCAGGCCATCTTCGAAACGGCCGCCGCTGATCACGGACTGCTGGTGCGCCTCCCTGAGTCCATCTTCGATTCCTCCCCCGCCCTGCTCCCGGAAGGCCGCGAGAAACTCGCCCGCATCGCCGGACTCATCGCCGCTCACCCGGGCCTCGAGATCAGTACAGGCGCCGGCGAAGGCGAACACGGCCCCGCCCGCAATGCGGCCCTCCGAGGCTACTTCCTCACCCAGGGCGTCATCGTCACCGAAGCCGCTACACCGCCACCCGCCGCCCTGGAACTACTGATCAGCGGCGATCCGATTGCTGTCCCGCCGCCGCCCCAATCGCAGGAAAACCCCGCCCGCGATGGTAAACTACGTTAGTGTCCTCATACGATCTGGTCATTATAGGAAGTGGCCCGGGCGGTTATTCCGCCGCCGTACGCGCCGGTCAATACGGCCTGAAAACCGCCATCATTGAAAAAGACCCGAAACTCGGCGGCACCTGCCTCCACGTAGGTTGCGTCCCTACCAAGGCTCTGCTGCACGCCGCCGAAGTCTGGCAGCATTTCACCCACGGCGCAGCCGAAGGGTTTCTCTGCGACAATCCCCGCATCGACTACCCCAAAGTCATCGACCGCAAGCAGGGCATCGTCGACAAACACGCCAAGGGCGTCGACTTTCTCATGAAGAAGAACAAGGTCGACGTGATCAAGGGCTACGGCAGGATCACAGGCCCCGGCCGCATCCAGGTCACCTCCGATAAAGGCCAGCAGAGCGTCGAGGCGAAGAAGATCATCATCGCCACCGGTTCGGAGGCGCGCATGCTCCCAGGCCTCACCCCCGATCCACAGATCATCCTCACCAACATTGAGATCCTCAATCTCAAAACCATCCCGAAGACGATGATCGTCATTGGCGCCGGCGCCGTCGGCGTCGAGTTCGCCTCCATCTTCAACCGCATGGGAACCAAGGTCACCATCCTTGAAATGCTGCCCCGCCTGGTCCCCGTCGAGGACGAGGACGTGTCCAAGGAACTGGAGCGCGTTTTTAAGAAAACCGGCATTCGCTGCGAAACCGGAGCCAAGGCTGAAGGCATCGAACGGGCCGGCGCCGGCGTCCGCCTGAAAGCCACCCTCTCCGGCGGCAAGACCGAAACGATGGAAGCCGAAACTCTGCTCATCGCCGTCGGCCGCAAGCCCAACACCGAGAACATCGGCCTCGAGAACACCAAAGTGGAAACCGACCGCGGCTTCATCAAAGTGAACGGCATGCAGGAGACCGCCGAACCCGGTGTCTACGCCATCGGCGACGTCGTCGCCGGAACGCCCCAACTCGCGCACGTCGCCACCATGGAAGGCATGGTCGCCGTCGCCCACGCCGCCGGCAGACCTGCCGTCGCCATCAACAAGAACCGCATCCCCGGCGCCACCTACACCGAACCGGGCATCGGCAGCGTCGGCCTCACCGAAACACAGGCCAAAGCCCAGGGCTACAAAGTGAAAATCGGCAAATTTCCCTTCGCCGCCAACAGCAAAGCCTCTATTGTCGGCTCCCACGACGGCTTTGTGAAGGTGGTGGCTGAGGAAACCTACGGCGAGATTCTCGGCGTCCATATCATCGGCTACCATGCCTATGAACTGATCGCCGAAGCCGTCGCCGCCATGGAATCGGAAGCCACCGTTGACACGCTTCGCAATACCATTCACGCCCATCCCACGCTCTATGAGGCGCTCGGCGAAGCCTTCAACGCCGTCTACGGAATGGCCATCAATGCCTAGCTTCGAAGTAGCCGACCTGGGCCGCATCGGTTTCGCCGAAGCCTACCGGTTACAGCAGGATGTTGTGGAACGCCGCAAGGCCGGGCTCATCCCCGATCAGCTTCTGCTCATCGAACACCACCCCGTTGTCACCATGGGCCGCAACGGACACGACAGCAACCTGCTGGCTACGCCCGATCTGCTGGCCCGCTCCGGCATCGCTTTCTACCGCACCGATCGCGGCGGCGACGTCACCTATCATGGCCCCGGCCAACTCGTCGCCTGGCCCGTGATGGACCTGCGCGAATGGAAGCGCGACGTCGGCGCCTACGTCCGCGCCCTGGAACAAATCGTGATCGACACGCTGGCCGACTTCCACATCGCCGCCGGCCGCATCGAAGGTCTTACCGGGGTGTGGGTGGGCGGCAGCAAGATCTGCGCCATCGGCGTCCATCTCAGCCGCTGGGTCACCTCCCATGGAATGGCCCTCAATGTCGCCACCGACCTCAGCCACTTTCAGTTCATTGTGCCGTGCGGATTAACGAGGCCCGTGACCTCGATGTCAGCCCTCGGTTGTCCCGCATCTCTCAGGGAGGTGCAGCCGCGGCTTACCTATCACTTTGGGCGCGTGTTCGGTCTGCAGCCGGCCGCCGCCCCGATCGAAGATTTTTCACAACTGGAGAGAATCGCATGATTGACGTTGTCATGCCCCAGATGGGCGAAAGCATTGTCGAGGGGACGCTGACCAAGTGGCTGAAAAAGCCCGGCGACCGCGTGGAGCGCGATGAGCCCCTCTTTGAGATTTCCACTGACAAAGTGGATAGCGAGATTCCCTCACCCGCCGCCGGCGTGCTTGGCGAACTGCTGGTGGAGGAAGGCAAGACCGTGGCCATCAACACCGTGGTCGCCCGCATCAACGACGGCGCCGCCACCGCCACAACCGCGCCCGCCACAACCGCACCCGCCGCAACCGCACCCGCGCCCGTGAAAGAAGCCCCTGCGCCCGCGCCACCACCTGCCGCCGCGCCCGCCCCAGCACCCGCGCCCATACCGGCCGTCGCATCCGAGGTCGCCGGGCCTCTTTCTCCGTTAGTCCGCCGCATGTCCCGCGACTACGGCATCGATCTTGCCCAGGTCCGCGGCACCGGCGCCGGCGGCCGCATCACCAAGCAGGATCTGGAAACCTACATGGCCGCCCAGGGTGCGCGCACCGTCGCCGCCTCGGCCGCGCCCGCCATCGCCGCTGCGCCGCCCACTCCCACCCCCGCCGCACCGCCGCCGGCCGAGGCCCCCATTGCTCGCGCTGTGCCCGCCAAAACCCGCGTCGAGCCCATGAGCACCATGCGCCAGAAGATCGCCGAACACATGATCTTCAGCAAGCGCACCTCCGCCCACGTCACCACTGTCCACAAAATCGACGTCACCAAGGTCGCCAGAATTCGCGAAAAACAGAAGGGCGCATTCCAGGAACGTTACGGCTTCTCCCTCACCTTCCTCCCCTTCTTCACACGCGCCGCCGCTGAAGCTCTGCGCGCCTTCCCCATCGTCAACGCGTCCATCGAAGGGACCAACGTCATCTATCACAGCGACGTCAACATCGGCATCGCCGTCGCCCTTGATGGCGGCAATGGCCTCATCGTCCCCGTCATCCGCAATGCCGACGAGAAGAACGTGGTGGGCCTGCAGCGCTCCATCGTCGATCTGGCAAACCGCGCCCGCTCCCGCCAACTGAAACCCGATGAAGTGCAGGGCGGCACCTTCTCCATTACCAACTTCGGCAGCTTCGGCTCCATCTTCGCCACGCCCGTCATCAACCAGCCGCAGGTGGCCATCCTCGGCATCGGCACCGTGGAGAAGACACCCGTGGTCGTGGACGACGCCATCGCCATCCGCTCCATCTGCTACCTGGCGCTCACCTTCGACCACCGCATCATCGACGGCGCGCTCGCCGATCAGTTCTGCCAGAAGATCAAGCAAATCCTCGAGAACTGGTCCGACCAGATTCTCTGATCCTCCATCAGCCCGCCAGCATGCGCCGCGCGATCGCCTGCAGTTCCCTGGCGACGCCGGCGCTGGCAGGGTCATCGATCCGGTTGCGGAATTCCCCCGCATCCTCCTCCAGATCGAACAACTCCGACCGGCCCCAGTCCAGGTAATTCAACTTCCACCGCTCCGTCCGCACCATCACGATCGGCGCCTTGCCCACGTAGCGGTCGTCCCTGGTGAATACCTTGTGACAGAAGTAATATTCCGAATAGGCGAATTCTCGCGGCGTGTAGCGCCGGTTCCCGATCAACGGCGCGAAGCTCCGTCCGGCCAGCCCCTGCGGCGCCGCATGCCCGCACAATTCAGCCAGCGTCGGAAACAGGTCCGTATGCTCGATCAACTCCCTTCGCGCGCTCCCCGATTGCGCCCTCTCCGGCATGCTGACAATCAGCGGCACCGCCACTGACTGCTCAAACATGTTGTGCTTGGTCCACATGCGATGCGCCCCGGCCATCTCCCCGTGATCGGACGTGTACACCACCACCGTGTTCCGGTCCAGACCCAGTTCGCAAAGCGCGTCGTACACGCGGCCCACGCAGGCGTCCATCTGGCTGATGTTGCCGTAATAGCCGGCCAGGGAACGGCGCAGCGCGCTGTCGGTCTGATCGTACCAGCCCCGCTCCTTCGCCCGGATCAGGTGCCCCTCAAAACCTCCCCTCAGATCGCCGGCCGGCCGCCTCGGCAGCCTCAGCCGCTCCGGGTCATACAGATCGTAGAACTCGCGCATCGGCACCAAAGGCGTGTGCGGCATGAAGAACGAACACCACAGGCAGAAGGGGCGGTTGCGATTTTCGCGCAGGAACCGCACCGTCTCCCCGGCATAATAATTGTCCTGGAAAAAGCGCGCCGCAAGCCCCGACGGCCGCCCATCCACGCCCTCCGCGCCACCCTGGTCCCGCCTCAACAATTGCCGCTCCTCGGGCGAAAGCGTGCGCTGGAAGTCGGCTTCGTACAACCGGTGATCGAAACCATGCCTCCGCGATTCATCCACAAAATGCATCTTGCCGATCGCGCCCGTCACATAGCCGCGCTCTCGGAAAAAGTGCGCCACCGTCGGCACGCTGTCCGGCAGCGCATCGGCCAGAATCCGCGCGCCGTGTCTGTGCGCGTACTGGCCCGTGATGATCGACCCGCGCGCCGGCACGCACACCGGCGCCTGGCAATAGGCCCGGTCGAATCGTGTCCCACGCGCCGCGATGCCATCGATGTTCGGCGTCCTTACCTCGGTGCTCCCATAACAGCCCGACGCCTCCCGCTGATGCTGGTCCGACATCAGAAACAAAAGATTGGCCTGCCGCCTCTGCCCCCGCAGGACAGCCGGAGCCGCCGCCATCGCCGCGCTTCCACGCACAAGGAAATCTCGCCGGTTCATCTCTTCTTCAGCCTACACCTGCCCCGGGATGATAAGATCCTCTATTCCATGATTCGCCGCGATTTTCTCACCCTCGCTGGCGCTGCGCTGGCCCCGGCAGCCCAGCAGACGCCACCGCCGAATATCCTCTTCATCTTCCCTGACCAGCTTCGCGCCCAATCGCTGGGCTGCTACGGCAACCAGGAAGTGAAGACGCCGCACATCGACCAGCTCGCCTCCGAAGGAATCCTGTTCCAGAACACCGTCGCCAACTCCCCGGTCTGCTGTCCCGCCCGCGCCAATATGCTCACCGGGACCTACACCCACACCAACGGCATGGTGGCCAATGACCTGCGCCTGCGCGAATCCACCCCCACCATCGCCAAGATCCTCGCCGGCCACAACTACCGCACCGGATTCATCGGGAAATGGCACCTCGACGGCGGCCAGCGTATGCCCGGCTTTATCCCGCCCGGTCCCAGAAGGCAGGGCTTCCAGTTCTGGGCCGCCAACGAGTGCAGCCACGCCCATTTCAAAACACAGTACTTCCGCGACACACCCGAGCCCATTCCCATGCCCAGGTTCGAAGCCGAAGGCTGGACCGATCTCGGCATCGAATTCCTCACCGAAACCAGGCGCGACAATCGCCCCTTCTTCCTCACCCTCACCATGGGACCGCCCCACGACCCCTACGGCGCGCCCGACCAGTACATGAAAATGTACGACCCCGCCAAACTCACCATGCGGCCCAACTGGCGCCAGGGTGCGGCCAACGTGCCCGGTCCCAGAGAAATCGCCGCCTATTATGCCGCCACCACAGCCGTCGACGACCAAATCGGCCGCCTCATGCGCACCCTGCGGGAGCTTTCCCTCGATCAGGACACCATCGTCCTTTTTTCCTCCGACCATGGCGATATGCTCGGCTCCCACGGCCTGCGCCTCAAACGCAAGCCATGGGAGGAATCCATTCGCATCCCGGGCATCCTCCGTTACCCGCGCCGCGTAAAAGCCGGACGGCGGCTGGATGCGCTCTTCTCCCAGGTGGACTTCGCCCCCACCCTGCTTTCCCTGTGCGGGCTGAAGCCTCCATCCTCCATGCAGGGCAGCAACCTGGCGCCGCTGGCGATAGGACAACCACGCGCATCCGCCCCCGATTCGGCTTTCTTCCAGATCTTCGGCCCCTTTCAAGGCGACGGCACCGAAGATGGCTGGCGCGGCGTCCGCACCCAAACCCACATGTACGCCCGCTTTCGCGACAAACCCTGGGTCCTCTACGACCTCGCCAGAGATCCGTATCAATTGAACAATCTCGCCGGCCAACCATCCGCCCGCTCCATTCAACAGGCCCTGGACAAACGCCTGGCGCAATGGATGAAACAGACCGGCGACTCCTGGAGCTACAACTGGTCCCATCTGGTGGAAGACCGCGGCCGCCTCTATCGCCATGGGACCTTTTACACCGTCGACGAATACCTGAAATGGGCCCGCGAGCATCCCGAACTGGACGCCAGGTGAAGCCCGCGCAACAATGGCAAACTACATGAATCGACGAGAATGGCTGGGCAGCGCCTTCACCGCACTTGCCCAGGCCCAAACCCGCCAGCCCAAACCGAACGTGCTCTTCCTCGCCGCCGACGATCTGAACGACTGGATCGGCGCGCTGGGCGGCCACCCGCAGTCAGTCACCCCCAACATCGATCGCCTCATCGCCCGCGGCGTCAACTTCCGCGCCGCCTATTGCCAGGCCCCCATGTGCAACCCCTCCCGCGCCAGCCTGATGACCGGCCTGCGCCCCTCCACCACTGGCGTCTACCAGAACAACGACCTCTGGCGCGACGGAGCGCCCGATGCCGTCACCCTGCCCCAGCACTTTATGCAAAACGGATATTCCGTGCTCGGTGGCGGCAAGATCTTTCACGGCAGCCAGAACGAAGCCGCCTCCTGGCAGGCTTACTACA
>JANRLE010000198.1:0-1563 GCA_033762895.1 Bryobacteraceae bacterium
CGATGCGTTGGACCGGGCGGCGGTGGCGGGCATCAGCGCCTCGAACCCCTTCCCTCCGCTGCCTGCGGAGTTTAAGGGTGACCAGATCCGGCTGCAGCTCAGCTTCGCCTACAACATGCCCCAGAACTGACGGCGGCTCGAAATGAATCCTCACCCTCAAGAGACCCTGCGCAAGCGATTCTGGCCCGCCATGGGTCTGTTCGCGCTGCTCGGGATCGCGGATGGAATCCTGCTCGACGGGCCGCTCCGCCTGGCAGTCGGCATCTTCCTCGCAGGACTCGCCTTCAAGACCTGGATTGCCGCCTACCGGCGCTAGCTCAACCGGCGGCTTGAGTCCACGATAGTGTCAGTAGAGCGGACTGACCGCAATCATGCCCAACCCGGTCCCAAAGGCGAGAAACATCAGAATGATCAGGATGACCGCCCGTGTTCCGGCTCCGGCAAACTCCCGCCAAACGAGCAATCCCCACAGCACGCTCACCATCGTGGCTCCCTGGCCGAGCGCATAGCTGACCGCTGGACCCACCTGCGCCGGACCAGACACCGCACCCGCCACGAAGTTGCACACGGAACCCGCGCACCAGATGATGCCGCCGATCACGCCCAACAGGTGCTGTCCCGCAGTGCCCTTCAGGTAAGCCCCAAACTCGACCGGTTCCCCATGGAGAGGCAGGTTCATGAAGTAGATGTTGTAGACGATCGTCGTCAAAAACACGCCGGCGGCGAAGAAAACCGCGATCGCGTAGGGACCAAGTCCGACCTCGAGGCCCTGCGCCCGCGCCAAAGTTACCAACGGGTAGAAGGCCCCCATCAGCAACCCGCTCACCACGCTGATGATGATGCCCTTTGCTGCTCCTGGCCGCCGCGCCGACTTCACGTTTCCCGGACGGACTCCGACGGGAGTCACCGGCTCGGCCACCGGCCGATTCATCGCCGCATAGGCCAGCGCCGCGAACAGGATCGCCAGCAGGACCACTCCCGTCCCGCCGAAAATCAATGCCGGATTGCCGGTTTTCTGCTGCAGGTAGCTGCCGACGGTGCCCGTGATCAGAGCCAGCCCGATCCCAATTGGGAACGCGACGGACATCCCGGCGATGGAAATCGCCCCCACGAGCAGGATGTTGGCCAGGTTGAACACCGCGCCGGCCGCCACCGCGTAAGCCATCTGGCGCTTACCGGCGATCAAGAGGTTGTCTTGAAACGACAGTTCCGGCCCCATGGATCCAAAGGTGAACGCCGCCGCCAGCGCGGCCAGCAGGACGCCGAAAGAGTAATCGAAGTAGTACAGTTCAAAGCGCCACTTGGGACCAGCCATCTTGAGCGTATTCGCCCAACTGCCCCAGCAGATCATCGAAATGATACTGATCAGCAGCGTCATGTCATAGGTCGTTGGGAAAAGCATACAGGTGTGGGCGGGTCGCGCCCCTTCGTCCAAGCGGCGCGTCAGTCTTTCCTCCGACTATAATACGGAGGCTCGGGAGCATCGAATGACGAAAAAAGTCCTAGCCGTACCATCGACCAGGCTGGTCCTGGCGCTCACCCTCGCACTGGCGGGCGGCCTCT
>JANRLE010000199.1:0-3516 GCA_033762895.1 Bryobacteraceae bacterium
CGGCCGCCGCCAGATCCGCGATATCCTGCAGGCTCTGGAGCGCAAAGGCGTCACCATTTTCGTCAACTCCCACCTGCTGGCCGAAGTGGAAGCCTTCTGCCGCGATGTGGCCATCATCAACAAAGGCAAGGTGGTGCTGGAAGGCCGTGTGAAGGATCTTACCTCCGGCAAAGGTTACCGGCTCACCGTGCCTGCCGCGATTTCCGGTAACCTGCGCGATGAGCTCGCCTCCCGCGCTGCCGCGCACACCCAGCGCGACGGCGTGATCGACATGCAGTTTGTGGGCCGCACGGAGGTGAATGCGGCCATCGACCTGCTGCGCGCCGAGGGTCATGAGATCGAAGCGCTCACGCCCACCACCAGCACCCTCGAAGAAGTGTTCATCCGGAGCGTCAATGGCTGATA
Organism: Bryobacteraceae bacterium; assembly: GCA_033762895.1. Classification (GTDB taxonomy): domain Bacteria; phylum Acidobacteriota; class Terriglobia; order Bryobacterales; family Bryobacteraceae; genus CADEFT01. The sequence continues at coordinate 406 of JANRLE010000199.1, forward strand.
CTCTTCTCATCACCGAAGCCCTCATCCGCGACACGTTCCGTGAGGCGATGGCACGCAAGATCTTCTGGGGCCTGTTTGCGCTCTCCACGCTGATGATCCTGTTCTTCCTGTTCCTGCTGAAGATCGACATCGTGGAAGGCGCCATGGCCACCGTATCGCTGTTCGGCCAGACCAACGACCGCGAAATCGACGTGAACAAACTGGTGCGCCAGGCGCACGCCGGCATTGCGGCCTTCCTTTACACGTGGGGAATGTTTCTGGCGGTCTTCGCCTCGGCGGGCCTGGTGCCCAGCCTGCTCGAACCCGGACGGATTGAACTGCTGCTGTCAAAGCCCGTGGGCCGCACCCACCTGCTGCTGGGCCGCTATCTGGGCAACCTGCTGGTGGTTTCGTTAAACACCGCTTACCTGGTGATCGGCGTCTGGCTGATTTTCGGTTTCAAGACCGGCATCTGGCGGCCGGCCTTCCTGGTGGCCATCGCCAGCACCATCTTCCTCTTCGCCGTCCTGCTGTGCGTGGTGGTGCTGGTGGGCGTGGCCTTTGAAAGCACGGCGCTGGCGGTGATGGTGGCTGCCGGGCTGATGATCGTCAGTCCCATCCTCGCCCAAAGCAAAATCGTGACGCGGCTGCTTTCCTCGGAATGGTCGCGCCAGTTGTGGAACGCCATCTATCAGATCCTGCCCAAGGTCTACGACCTGGGGAAGATGACGCTGGACTATATCGTTCGCGACAAGGTGGACAGCTTCATGCCGGTGCTCACTTCGGGGTTGTTCGGCGCGGCGGCCCTGATTGGCGCTATCGTGATCTTTCGCAGGAGGGACTTCTGATGCGGGCTGCGGGCGTGATGCTGTGCCTCATCCTGGCCGGCTGCGGCGGGGGCAAACAAAAGAGCGGCCGCACGCTCGATGCGTCCATCGAAAAGCTGATCCCCCCTGACACGGTGGTGCTCGGGGGCGTCAGCGTGCAGCCGGTGCTCAAGTCGCCGCTCTATGCCCGTCTTCTTGCCGAGCAGAAGGAACCCGAACAATTGCGCGAGTTTGAGCGCGCCACGGGGCTCGATCTGAAGCGCGATCTTTCCGAGGTGTACTTTGCCTCCAACGGCAAAAGCGGGCTGATGTTTGCCCGCGCGGCGATCAAGGATCAGGCTGCGCTCGAACAGGCGCTCGAAAGCAAAGGAGCTTCGCGTATCGTGAGCGGCAGGTACAACCTCTTCGGCAACCAGGCGCAGGCGGTGGTGTTTCTCGAGGGGAAGCTCGCCGTCGCCGGGCCCGTGGATTTGCTCAAAGCAGCCCTGGCCGGCGAGACCGGCGACACGGCGAAGAAGCAGGCAGTGTTGTACCATCTCGGCTCCATCCCGCCCGATGTGCACGCCTGGGCCGTTTCCGTGGGCGGCTTCGCACCCATGCCGCTGCCCCAGACGGGAAACCTGGCCAACCTGAACCGCATCTTTGCGTCACTTGAAAGCGCCACCATGACGCTGGACCTCAGCGATGGCGCCAATCTCGCGGCTGCCGGTACCTGCACCGACGAAAAGACGGCCAAACAGCTTCATGATACCCTGCGCGGATTGATCGGCTTCGGCCGCCTTTCAACGCCCGCCGACAAACCGGAGATGCTGCGCTTGTTTGACGGCATTGAGGTGGCGATTGCAGGCGCCAGGGTGAACGTGAATGCCGTGGTGCCCATGGACATGGTGGATTATTTCCTCAAGCAGAGTCCAAGGCGCTGACTTCCCGGAACCCCGCTATAATTGACCCGTGGGCGAAGCTAAAACTCGCGAAGTCAAACACTCCGTCTGCGCCCTCGACTGCCCGGATTGCTGCTCCCTCCTCGTCACCATCGAAGACGGCCGCGGCACCCGGCTGCGAGGCAACCCGGATCACCCCATCACCCGCGGATTCCTCTGCGCCAAAGTCACCCAATACCTCGAGCGCGAATACCATCCGGACCGCCTGCTCTACCCCATGCGCCGCGCCGGCCGCAAAGGCGAAGGCCGCTTTGAACGCATCGGCTGGGACGAGGCTCTCGATACCATTGCCGCCAACCTCAAGCGCGTCGCCGAAACCCACGGCCCGGAATCCGTTCTCCCTTACAGCTACGCCGGCACCATGGGCCTGCTCAACGGGGCCGGTATGGACCGCCGCTTCTTCCATCGCCTCGGCGCCAGCCGCCTGGACCGCACCATCTGCTCGGCCGCCGGAATGGCGGGCGCCTCAGAGGCCTACGGCGGAGTCCGTTACGGCACCGAGCCTGAGCAGTATCCCCACGCCAGGCTCATCATCGCCTGGGGCGCCAACATTCTCGGCACCAACGTCCACTACTGGCCCTTCATCCAGGAAGCCCGCCGTAACGGCGCCAGGTTCTACGTCATCGATCCGGTGAAGAATCGCACCGGCAAACTGGCCGACAAACACTTCGCCTCCTACCCCGGTTCCGACATGGCGCTGGCGCTTTCGATGATGCACGTGCTCATCGACGAAGGGCTCTACGACTCTTCTTACGTCCGCCAGTTCACCCGCGGATTCGAAGCCCTTCGTGAGCAGGCCGCCGAGTATCCTCCCGCGCGCGGCGAAGCGCTCACCGGCATTCCCAAAGAGCAGATCATCGAGCTCGCCCGCGACTACGGCTCCACCCGCCCCGCCCTTATCCGCCTCAACTACGGCATTCAGCGCAGTGAGCGCGGCGGAACGGCCACGCGTCTCATCAGCTATCTGCCCGTACTCACCGGATCGTGGAAAGATCTGGGCGGCGGCCTCACGCTTTCCACCTCCCAGGCGTTCCAATTTAACCGTCCGGGACTCGAACGGCCTGACCTGCAGCCCGCGCCCACACGCCTGGTGAACATGTCTTTGTTGGGCAACGCGCTCAACACCCTGGACAATCCGCGTGTGCATGCCATGGTGGTCTACAATTCCAATCCCGCCGCCATCGCCCCCGATCAGATGGCCGTGCGGAAAGGCCTCAGCCGCGAAGATCTGTTCACCGCCGTTCTGGAGCAGTTTCAGACCGATACCGCCGACTACGCCGACATCGTGCTGCCGGTGACCACGTTCCTGGAACATACCGATCTCTATCTCGCCTACGGCCACTATCACCTTCAGCTTGCGCGTC
>JANRLE010000200.1:0-10991 GCA_033762895.1 Bryobacteraceae bacterium
CCGATTGGCGCCGTGCGCGAGATCACACCGGAATACATCGGCACCGGGGCCAAGCCCGCGGACGGCAACTGGCGAAAGTCGTTTGCCGAAAGCATGGTGGACGACCCGATGTTTGCCCGCAACTTCGCCAACCGCTTGTGGAAAGAGATGTTCGGGCTCGCGCTGGTGGAGCCGGTGGACAGCCTGGACCCGGCGCGGCTGGATCCGGAAAACCCGCCGCCTGCGCCCTGGACGCTGCAGGCCACGCATCCGGAACTGTTCCTGAAGCTTGCGTCCTTCCTGCGGTCCTACGATTACAATATGCGCGGCTTTATCCGTACCATCGCGCAGTCCACCACCTACCAGCTCAGTTCGCGCTACGGAGCGGAGTTCAAGTTTGAGTACCTGCCGCTGTTCGCGCGCAGGTATCCGCGGCGGCTGATGGCCGAAGAGGTGCATGATGCGGTGTTGAAAGCAACCGGAGTTCCGGCGTCCTACACGGTGCAGGGCTTCTCCGTTCCCCTGCAGTGGGCGATGCAGCTTCCCGAACCGGCCGAGCCGCGCACGAACGGCGCCGTCGCCACCTTTCTGAACTTTTTCCTGCGCGGCAACCGTGATTCGCAGCCGCGCAGTTCCAGCCTCTCCATCCTCCAGGAGATGAACCTGATGAACGACAGCCTGGTGTTGAACCGTGTGCGGCTGACCGCTTCGCCCACGCTGCAGGCGGTGTCGAAGCTGGGCACGGCCGCAGAGATGGTGGAGGAATTGAGCCTTTTGTTCCTCTCCCGCCAACCCACCGCTGACGAGCGCTCCAAGATGCTGGCATACCTCGAAAAGGCGGGCGGAGAAAGCGAGCGTAACGCTTTGCTGGAAGATCTCGCCTGGGCGCTGATCAACAAACCCGAGTTTCTGTTCAGTTACTAAGAGGAAGCCGCGCCATGAAAGACCGATTCGGATTCGACTGGAGCAATATCCAAGGCACGCAATTCTGGCGCCGGCCCGGCATCGGGCGCCGCCTGTTCTTCCGGCACGTGGCGTCCGCGGTGGGCGGCTACTTCCTGCTGCCCACGCCGCCCAAGGAGAGGATCGCACGCGCCGCCGTGAGCACCAGGAATACGGCGAAGTATTGCATCTTCATCCTGATGTCGGGCGGCCCCAGCCAGGTGGACACCTTCGACTGGAAGGATGGAGCGTGGATGCCGCCGGGCATGGATCCCACCGATTTCGCCGGCATTCGATGGCCGCAGGGGCGCATGCCGCTGCTGGGCGGGCAGATGGATTCGATCGCGCTGGTGCGCAGCATCAAGGCCTGGGCGCTCGTGCATAACCTGGCGAGGACCTGGGTGCAGATCGGTCGCAACCCGGCGCTTTCCTCTTCGCGGATCGCTCCCCACATCGGATCGGTGGTTTCGATCGAGTTCGCAAGGCAGGCCGCCAACCGGACGCTGCCGCTGTTTGTGCATCTGAATACGACCAACGGCCCCGGCCCCGGCTACCTGCCTCCCGATCACAGTCCGTTCTATGTCAGCCCGGGCGGAGGAGGGATGGCCAACACCACCCATCGCGACGGCGTGGCCCGGTTCGGCCGCCGTGTGGATCTGCTCGATTCGTTGACTTCGGAACTGCGGTCGAGCCGTGAACTTGGCGCCGAGGTTCACGAAGCCTTTGCTTTCCAGGACGCCGCCCGGCGTCTGAACTATAATCCCGACGTCGACCGCATCTTCACCTTCGACCAGGCTGAGCGCACCCGCTATGGCGCCACCGGGTTCGGCAACGCCTGCATCGCGGCGCGGAACATGCTGCGCTACAACTCCGGCGCCCGTTTCATCCAGATCAACCAGGGCGACTGGGATCACCATGAGAACATCTACGCGCCCACGGGCAACAGCCATCTCACCCGCATGACCGACTTCGATAAGGGACTGGGCACGTTGTTGGCCGATCTCAAAAGCGACGGGCTGCTGGACCAGACTCTGGTGGTGGCGATGGGCGAGTTCGGCCGCATCGTCGGCGCCGTGAATGCCGGCAAGGGCAGGGATCACCATACCCAGCAGGCAGCGCTATTTGCGGGCGGCGGGGTGAAGGGTGGCAGGGTGATCGGATCGACGAATGCGGCGGGCAACGCGACGCTTGATCCCGGCTGGAGCCGCGACCGCGACGTGCGGGCCGAGGATGTGGAGGCGACCATTTATTCCGCGCTCGGAATTGACTACACCACCGTGCGCAGAGACGATCCGATCGGCCGGGGATTTGAGTACGTGCCGTTTTCGGACCGGGATCTGTACGGGCCAATCGAAGAGTTGTGGGGGTAAGTGGACCTATCGTGTGACGTCGCGCCACTCCTGTTCGTAATACCTCACCAGCACCTGGTCGTTCAAACGGTTTGCCTCCGTCTCCACCGGGCCCATATCGGCAGGGAACTGGAACAATTGCGGCAGCATGGGAGGCGTGAGAAATCGCAGGTTGGGGGGTAGCGACGATGGGGGAACGAACCCACGGCGTCCGGCCAGAACGAAGCCCCATTCGCCGAAAGAGGGCACGTAGGCGTGGTAGGGATACACCCGGAAACCGGCGGCTTGCATCGTTTGCGCAACGCACCAGAATGACCGGCGCGCAAACAGCGGCGACGTGCTTTGCGCCACGGCCAGCCCTCCCTCGCTGAGATGTTTTCCCAACAGCCGGTAGAATGCCGTGGTGTACAACTTGCCCAGCGAGAAGTTGGTAGGGTCGGGAAAGTCCATCACGATGAAGTCAAAGACATCACCGCTCTGCTCAAGCCATGGAAAGGCGTCGGCGTTGACCACTCTCACGCGCGGCGCCGTCAGCGAACCCTGATTCAGCGATTTCAGCAGCGCATGGGTGGAGAAAAGCTGCGTCATTTCGGGATCCAGATCCACCAGCGTGATGCTCTCTACCGCCGGATATTTCAGCATCTCCCGTACCGCCAGCCCGTCACCGCCGCCCAGCACCAAGAGCTTGCGCGCGCCCGGCACCGCGGCCAGGCCCGGATGCACCAGCGCCTCATGGTAGCGGTGTTCATCGCGCGAACTGAACTGCAGGTGGGCGTTGAGAAACAGCCGCACGTCGTCTTTCCATCGCGTCACCACGATGCGCTGGTATCTGGTATTGCGGGCGAGAATCACGTCGTCGGCGTAGAGTTGCGCGTCGGCCAGATTCAAGACCGTATTTGATCCCGCCATGCCCAGCGCAAGCGCGCCCATCACCAGCAGGCAGGCCAGACGCAGCCGGCCGGGGCGGGGAAGCTGCGCGCCGAACAGAAACGTGGTCCACAGAGCCACCGCCGCGTTCACGACGCCGAAAAACATCGCGCCGCGCACCATGCCAAGCTGCGGGACCAGCCACAGCGGAAAGACCAACGATGCCCCCAGCGCGCCGAGATAGTCGAAGGTCAACACCTGCGCCACCAGATCGCGGAATTCCAGGCGGTCCTTCAAAATCCGCATCATCAGTGGAATCTCCAGACCCACCAGCGTCCCTACCACCAGCACGATGGCGTAGAGCATGATGCGGAAGCCGGCCGAGTAAGCGTAGGCCACAAACAGGATGGTGGAAGAGAAGCCCCCCACAAGGCCCACCATCAGTTCCACGCTGATAAATTTCGCCACCAGCCCCCGCCCGATGAACTTCGACAGGTAGCTGCCGATTCCCATGGCGAACAGGTAGCTGCCGATGACGGTGGAGAATTGAAAGACGCTGTCGCCAAGCAGATAACTGGCCAACGTGCCGGCCAGCAGCTCATAAATGAGGCCGCAGGCGGCGATGAGGAAAACCGAAATCAGCAGGAGGACGGGCAAGGTTAGTGCACGGCCGAAGCGATGATAATCGACATGCCGAGCGACATGGCGCCGATCAGGATCGCCAGCGCCACGTTCTTTTCCTCGACGATTTCCTTCCAGAGCGCGTAGGGCGTCATCTTGTCCAGCACGATAAAGGATACGACGAAAATCAGAATGCCCAGCACGGCGTAAACCAGTGCGTTGAGAACAAAGCCGGGGTGAAAATCAGACATTTTATTTCCCTCCAGTGTACCTGCCGCCGCCGAAACCCCACCAGCCCGCGCGCGCGCCGGCGTAATGCTGGCGCCAGGCGCCGGGATTGTCGCGGATGGACTTCGGAACGTTGTTTACCTCGTTGACGCGGTCCATGCTCCAGCCGCGCCATTGCGAATACGCCACCGTGCCGGCGATGAGCAGCGCGTACACGGAATAACCGGATTTCAGTAAATGCATCAGTCCTCTCCCGAGCCGGAGTAGTCGCTCTCGGCCCAACGCCTGGACTCGAAGCTCAGGCTGCGGAATGTGGTCAGGATCGGAGGAATCAACAGCAGGATGGCCCCGATCAGGAAGAAGATCCACGTGGTGACATCGCGCCGCACCTGGATCTGATAATGCATGTTCAACGGGATGGGCCGCGAGGTATCCGGCTCGGGCTCCACCCGGAGATAATAGCGGCCGCCGGGCACCGACGGGAGCACCACCGAATCCCGCTTGCGTCCCTCGCTCCAATTGCCGTCGCTATCGCGCCCATAGTAGTAAGAGACTTCGCGGCTGAAGTCGATGGCCTTGCCCGTATCGGAATTGATGAGCGCCAGGTTGAAAAACGTCCAGTCGTTGTTCAGGTCGGTGTCGATGATTACTTCCACGTTCGATGTGCGGCCGGGCAGATCGAATACTTCGGTGACGAAGGAATTCTCCACGGCGGTTCCCGGCTGCTGGCTGAAGCGATAGTGGCGGGAGAAGACGAACTTGTTGGAATGGATGGCGGCAAAGAAAAACTGTACGCCCAGCAGAATCAGCAGCCAGACGGCGAATGCCCGCCAGGCGCGCGAAATGGCGCCGGAGTGAGGAGAGGGCTGATTTGCAAAGATGCCTGTGGCGGCGGGTGGGGCGTCCTTCAGTTGGAATCCCTGCCAGATGGCCTCGCCCGTAGTGTATTCGCCTATCGACCAGACCACTTCGTTGTCCGATTTTTCCGCCGAGAGCATACGCGGCGGATGCACGTAATCGTCGCACTGGGCGGTCTCGCCCACCCGCACCTGCCAGGGAAACTCGCCCATCACGAAGATGGTGGTGGCCTGGTAGCTCTGAAAGTGCTTGAAATTCTCGTTCAGGAACTGGGCAACCTTCTGTTTGCCCTCTTTTACCGTGGGCAGCGCTGTGGCCACGATGACGTCGTTCCAATGCCCGTTGTATTCCGTCAGGTAGCGGAAACCGCGGTAGGGATTGAACAGCACATACTCAGACCAGGTGTAGGCGACGCCTTCCACCCTCATTTCACGCACCTGGAATCCGATCACTTCGAACAGTTCGCCGCGCAGTTTTCCGCGTGAGCCAAGGGGGATCAGCGGCTGGTAGCGCTGCTTTGCTTGGAATGTCTGCACGAGGCGCGGCAGGGCGCTGCTTGCGTCCAACACCGACAGGCATTGGATACACACCACGCTCTGGGCCCTGCCCATCCCGCGGATCTGGACGGTGCCGCCGCAGTTGGGGCAGGACATCGAACGAAGCGAAGGTGGCGTGGCGGGTGCTCCCATTACCAGCCCTCGAATTGCCGGAGATTCTTCAATTGCAGCGAATCGAAATCCACCGCTTCGCCCAGGAACAGCAGCGGCGGCTCTTCAGTATAGTCGATGGTGCCGAAGCGGCCGTCGGTGGTCCGCAGGTCGGCGAACAGGCACTCCTGTTTGTCCCAATACTCGAACGGAAGTTCGCCTTCGACGCCCAGATAGCGGGCCCTGGTGAGCGAGGTGATCTCGTAGGAAACCTTTCCGAAGGTCAGCCGCTGCCCCGGCCGCAAATCATTCTTCCGGGGAAGCCCCGGCCAGAGACTCGCCAGTTGCGAAACCGCATATTGGGCCATGGCATCGGACAGCCAGAGGCTTTCTCCCTGATGGGTGACACAGTGCCACTCGTTCCAGGCGCCCTGTTCGTATTGGTAAAGAATGCGGCCCACCACGACAAACGCCTTATTGTTCCAGATCCCCTCGGTCAGCCGCTGGATAGGGGAAACATCGGGCGGGAGATCGGCCACAACCCCCACCTTTGTCAGATCGGCGTCATGCCGCACCAGGATGGCGTGGCAGTAGTCACAGGTGGTCTGCACGGCATTGGAGTACTGAAGCGTGACAGGTGCGCCGCAGTTCGGGCAGTTGCCGGTGTGTCTCGCCATGCTTGCTCCTAGGCCGCCGGCGGCAGCGTGCCGTAAGTCCGGTCCAGCCGGCGCACGCGGACGCTCTCGGCGCCGAACTCGCGGGCCAGGAAGAAGACGTAATTGAATTCCGGTTTCGGGCTGCAACAAAAGACATTCAAGCACATGGATCCGTATTCGGGAAACGTGTGGCAGGCGATATGGGACTCCTCCAGGAGCACGAATCCGGTAATACCGCCGGGGTCAGGGAAGTGGTGCCACTCGGGCGGCCGTAGTGGTTTCAGTGCCAGTGTGCTGGTCAACTGCTCGAACAGCTTGGCTACCAATTGCTGGTCGCGCAGTGCGCCGGGAAGACAGCCGTACGCATCCACTACCCACTCGCGGCCCGTCATACCTGGGAGGCGCCGCACCCCGGACAGAACTTCGCGCGTGACGGCATGGAGGAGCCGCACTCGATGCAGAATTTCGCGTCCTTGCCGGCGGCAGGCCCGGCGGGCGCCGCGGCCGGAGCCACTGGCGGTGGTTGCTGTTGCTGAGGGGGCTGCTGCATGGATTGCGTCATGGCGCCCATCATCGCCTGTCCCATCGCCACACCCGCGCCAAGCTGGGCGCCAACCGCGGCGCTTCCTCCACCTTCGTTGGCCGCCGCGATCGGCATCGACTGCGCCACCTGGAACTGCGTGTAGCGGCCCATGTCGCCGATCATGTTCATGCCAATCCGTTCGTCCAGCCGTTTCTGCAACTCTTCTGGCAAAGAGAGATTTTCCACCACAAAGGTGTCCAGCAGGATGCCCAACTCGGCGAAGTACGGCTTCAGTGCTTCCCTGATCCTCTGGCCGAGTTCCAACTGATTGGCGGCCATGTCGAGAAACGGTACCTGGCTTTCGGCGAAAGCGTCGGACATGTGGCCGATGATCAGGGTGCGGAGTTGGCCTTCAATCTCTTCCACGCGGTAAATGTCCCGCGTGCCGCTGACTTTCGAATGAAACGCGCGTGGATCGTTCACGCGCCAGGAATAGACACCATAGGCGCGCAAGCGGACGGCGCCGAAGTCTTTGTCGCGGATGGTGACCGGCGTGGCCGTTCCCCATTTCTGGTTTAACTGCAGCCGGGTGGAGAAAAAGTAAACGTCGCTCTTAAAAGGGGACTGAAACAGCTTGTCCCAGTTCATCAGGTTGGTGAGCAGAGGCAGAGTCTGTGTGTTGAGAGTGTACAGCCCCGGCCCGAAAACGTCCGCCACCTGGCCTTCGTTGACGAAGGCGGACATCTGGGACTCACGAACCGTGAGTTTGGCCCCATTCTGGATTTCCATGTCCTCCATGGGATAGCGCCAGGCGAGAATGCCATCTTCAGGTTCGGTCCAATGGATGACGTCAATAAACTGCTTCTTGAGGAAGTCTCTCAGGGCCATGAATCTATTTTCTCCTTCACAAAGTATGCCGCATTTGTCCCGGAGTGCGCAGACTCAGTCGAACACGCCTTCGAGAGACTGGGCGTCGAGCAGGCGTAGTGACCACTCCTCAAGTTGGGGCCCGGCGGCTCCGGCCAGGCGCTGGGATACCCACTCCGGCAGTGGGCCGAAGCGTTTGATAAGAAGCCTCGTCAATATCTTCGCCTCGCCTTTTGCCTCGCCGCGCGCCTCGCCACGCGCTTCGCCCAGTGCTTCGCCACGCGCGACGGCATCGCGAAAGATCTGGTTTTCCATCAGGTCCACGACAAAGGGCATATATTTCTTTGCCTCCTTCACCACTTCCAACTCGAGCCCACGCAATCCAACCAGGATGGCCAACTGCTCCAGCGCCGTTTCCCGCGCCTTCCCCTCCAGTTTAACGATTTCATCCAAGACCCGCCGGATCATCTCCTGCCGGTCGTTGACCCGCGCCAGAACGGCCAGCATCATATCTCCAAGGTCGCCGGTAGCAGCCATCTGCTCGCCGTCCAGTTCGCCGATGTCGATGAGCGGGAATTCGAAATTCATTAAGGGAGAGCGGACGTAGTTCCGCATGCGCAGCGGCGCCCGGCCCAGATACAGCACAATTTGCCGGGGATATTCGCCCCGGTTGCGGAAAGTCTCCAGGTGGTAGACGCCCGTCCGTTCGGCCATGTCTTCTTCATTTGTGGTCTGGAATTCGATGTTCGCGAGGCCCCCTCGATCGACGCGGCCCAGCAGGTCCATCCTTGGCAGGTTGACCCGCGGAAGTTCCACATTCAGCCATTCGGTGATGGCGCCGCCAGTGAGCGCGCGAAGCAGGCCGCGAGCCGACTGGGTGAAAAGTTTCTTCAGGTTGACGTCGTGTTGCACTCTTTCAGATAGTGGTGTGAGAAGGCGATTTTTCTCACCCAAAATTCGCGGGCGGCATCGGGCGCGGTACCATGTAAGGATCAGCACTAGTCCCCCATGGAAGCAGAACAATTGGATTTGAAGAAGACGGTCAACCTGCCCAAGACCGGCTTCGCCATGAAGGCCAACCTGCCGCAGAATGAGCCCAAGCTGCTCGAACACTGGCGGCAGACGAAGATCTACGAACGCATCCGCCAGGCAAGCGCCGGCCGGCCCCGTTACGTCCTGCACGACGGGCCGCCTTACGCCAACGGGCGCATCCATCTGGGGACCGCCTTCAACAAGATCATCAAGGATTTTATCGTCAAATCGAAATCCATGGCCGGGTTCGACTCCCCGTATATCCCGGGCTGGGATTGCCACGGCCTGCCCATCGAAATCAAAGTGGACGGCGAGTTGGGCGCGAAAAAGGCCCAGATGAGCCCCGCCCAGATCCGCCGCGCCTGCCGCAAGTATGCGGAAAAGTTCGTGGCCCTGCAATCGGAAGATTTCCAGCGCCTGGGCGTGTTCGGCAAGTGGGACGACCCCTACCTGACGATGAGCGCGCCCTATCAGGCGCAGATTGCACGGGCGTTTGTCGATTTCCTCCACCAGGGCTACGTCTACAAAGGACTGAAGCCGGTGAACTGGTGCATGAGTTGCCGCACCGCGCTGGCCGAAGCCGAGGTTGAGTATGAGCAGCACAGCAGCCCTTCCATCTGGGTTCGTTTCCCCCTGGTCTCGGACCCGGCCGGCATCGACCCGGCTCTGGCGGGCCTCAGAGTCCACGGGCTCATCTGGACCACCACGCCCTGGACGATCCCGGCCAATATGGCCATCGCCTACAATCCCCGCTTCGACTATGTGGCGGTGGAAGTCAATGGCGGCGTCTATGTCGTGGCCGAGGGGCTGCTGAAAGAAACCGCGAAGGAATGCGGCTGGGCGGAGCCCCGGCAACTTTCAGCCTTCAAAGGCGAGCGCTTGGATGGCGCAGTGTTCCGCCATCCCTTCCTGGAGCGTGATTCGCGCGGCATCCTGGCCGACCACGTCACGCTCGAGCAGGGTACCGGAGCGGTGCACACCGCGCCCGGCCACGGCCAGGAAGACTACGTGATCAGCCAGCAGTACGGCATCGCCACCTACTGCCCGGTGGATGCCAGCGGCTCATTTTTCCAGGCCGAAGGGGCCGATGGAACGCTGCCCGAACAACTGCTGGGTATGCGCGTGTGGGACGCCAACCCGGTTGTGATCGGCATTCTGCGCGAGCGCGGCGCGCTGCTGGCGGAAAAGCGCATCGATCACAGCTATCCGCACTGCTGGCGCTGTCATAACCCCACCATCTTCCGCGCCACTGACCAGTGGTTCATCGGGATGGAGCGCAGCGGTCTTCGCCAGAAGGCGCTGGAGGCCATCAAAGGCGTGAAGTGGCATCCGGCCTGGGGCGAAGAGCGCATTGCCAACATGATCGCCACGCGGCCTGACTGGTGCATCTCGCGCCAGCGCACGTGGGGCGTGCCGATCGTCGTGTTTTATTGTGAAGCCTGCAATGAGCCGCTGACGGACCGCCGCGTGCAGGACCGTGTGCTGGACCTGTTTGCCGAACGCAGCGCCGACGCCTGGTATGAGTTAACGGCGGCGGAACTGACCGGGCCGGGCGTCACCTGCGGCAAGTGTGGCGGCACGGCGTTTCGCAAAGAGAACGACATTCTGGACGTGTGGCTGGATTCCGGCTGCAGCCACCTGGCCGTGTTGAACGAACGTTACGGCCTCGAATGGCCGGCCGACATGTACCTGGAAGGCGGCGATCAGTACCGTGGCTGGTTCCACAGTTCGCTGCTGGTGGGCGCCGGACTGCGGGGGGCGGCGCCCTATCGTGAGTGCGCCACTCACGGCTGGGCGCTCGATGGCCAGGGCCGCGCGATGTCGAAGTCGCTGGGCAACACCATCGCGCCCGAAGAGGTCATCAAGAAGGATGGCGCCGAGGTTCTGCGGCTGTGGACCGCGTCGGTGGAATTCCAGGAAGACGTGCGGATCTCGGAGACCATTCTTTCGCGGTTGACCGAAGCCTACCGCAAGATGCGCAATACGTTCCGCTACGCGCTGGGCAACCTTGCCGATTTCGACCCGGCCAAGGACATGGTACCGGCGGCCGGCCAGACGGAATTCGATCAGTGGATTCTGGCGCGCACGGCGGACCTGGCGGCGCGCTGCCGCAGGCATTACGAAGAATACGCCTTCCACAAGGTCTACCAGGCGCTGTATAACTTCGCTACCGTGGACCTGAGTTCAATCTACTTCGATGTGATCAAGGACCGGCTGTACACAGCCGCGCCGGCTTCAAAGGCGCGCCGCAGCGCGCAGACTTCGCTCTACACGCTGACGCACGCCCTGCTGCGCCTGATGGCCCCGCTGCTGACCTTCACCACCGAGGAGGCCTGGGGCCACTTCCCGCGCAAGGCGGGTGATCCCGACAGCGTACACCTCACCCGGTTCCCCGAGCCTGATGAGCTGTCCGCCGGACTGA
>JANRLE010000201.1:0-2366 GCA_033762895.1 Bryobacteraceae bacterium
AATGTGACCGCCGTGCCAATCAACACATGCCAGGTCCAGGCGATGGGGGTAAAGAACCGGACGTACATCATCGTGGCCAGACCGGCCACCATCCCGGCCATCGCCGCCCGCTCGGTGGTCCGGCGGGTGAGCAGCCCAAGCAGGAACACGCCCAGGAGCGAACCATAGACGATCGAGGCGATGCCGAGCGCCGCTTCGAGGACGCTCCTGACCCCCGACGAGGCCCACCCGATCACAAATAGCGCCAAGCCCCACAGAAGCGTCACCCACCGGGCGAGCCGCAGATAACCGGCTTCCGTCCGCGATTCGCCCCAAAGGGGCTTCAGGAAATCCATCACCGTCGTCGACGCCAGCGAATTGAGCGCGGCGCTCAGGTTTGACATCGCCGCGGCGAGCACGGCGGCAATGATCAGGCCCGCGATGCCCGGTGGCAGCTTGTTCCAAATGAACTCCGGATAGATGCGATCGGAGACGGCCGGAGGAGTCAGCCCCGTATCGCGGTAAAAGACCCAAAGCGCGACACCAATCAGTAGGAACAGCGTGAACTGGAATAGGATGATGACCCAGCTGCTCAACAGCGCTGCGCGGCTTTCGCCGAGGTTCTTGGCCGAAAGCAGCCGCTGCACCATTAACTGCTCGGTGCCGTGGCTCGCGGTGGTCAGGAAGCAGCCGCCGATCACTCCCGCCCAGAAGTTGTAAGGCGAAAGCCAGTCGAACTGAAAATTGAGAACTTGGAACTTCCCGGCCGCCGACGCGAGTTCGACGACATGAGGCCAGCCGCCCGGAATTTCGGCCAGGATGACGAAGAAGCTCAAGATCGCTCCGGCGACGTAGAGGAACATCTGGACGACGTCGGTCCAGATGACCGCCGTCATGCCGCCTTCGAAAGTGTAGAAGAGCGTCAACGCCACGATCAGCACAATCGACGCAATCTCGCCCGTGCCGAGGATGATCGAGATGACAATGGAGATCGCAAAGACGCGGACACCTTCGGCCAGGGCCCGGAGCACGAGAAAGCAGCCGGCCGTCAGTTTGCGGATGTCCGGCCCAAAGCGCCGCTCCATCAACTCGTACGCCGTGTAGAGTTCCCCCTTGAAGTACTGGGGGAGGAAGAGAAACGAAATCACCAGCCGCGCGAGAAAATAACCGAATACGACCTGCAGGAAACCGAAATTGCCATTGAACGCCAGGGCGGGTGTGCCGATGACGGTTAAGGTTGAGGTTTCCGCCGAGACGATCGAAAAGCCAATGGCCCACCAAGGGGCGTTGCGTCCACCCAGGAAGTAATCCTTGAGGGTCGTTTGTCCTTCCCGGAACCGCGCTCCAAACCAGGTGATGCCGATGAGGTAGGCGATGATGACGCCGAGGTCCAGCCAACGCATGGAACCGGAAGTGTACCACGGGCCGTCACGAATTCTTCATTGAGGGGAACAGAAACCGAACCATCGACATCTAAGCGGATAGGCGTGATTTGCGCCGCTGTGCTTCACCGCCGGCGGTCATAGCGCGCCGTGGTTTGCGGTCCGGTTGCGGCACCGCTTCCATTTTGAGTATTCTTCATGTTTGTCACGGTCGACACGGCCAGGTCGGCCCACTCAAGCCGGACTTCATCGGAAATCATCGGGCGTCTCGTAGCCACACGACAGGAGGCAGGAAGTGCAGATTCGATTCACGACGGGGATATCCCTTCTACTCAGCCAGGCGGTGCTCGCGGTCCTGCTGCTGCAACCAGCCGCGGCCCAGCAGCCACAGTGGAAGGACACCGCCGAGTATGAGCTGGTGGTCAATGGGGTCGGCAAAGAGACCAATCCGCAGAAGCGGCTCCAGTTGCTGCAGCAGTGGGAAGAGAAGTACCCCGATTCCGCCTTCAAGAACAATCGCAACCAGGCCATGCTGCAGACTGCGCAGCAGGCCGGCGATGCGGCTCTGATGAAGAAGGCGGCGCAGAAGCTGGCGGCTGATGATCCTTCGGGCGTTTTCGGTCTGATTGGTTATCAATCCTTGAACCTGTTGACCGTTTCGATGAACGACAAGTCCGAAGCGGCGCTGGCGGATGGGGAAAAGGCGGCCAAGGGTCTGCTCGGCGTCATCGAGCAGGTCAAGAAGCCCGATCAGGTAGCCGAGGATGCCTGGGCGAAGGAGAAGGCCAACAACCAGGTGCTGGCCCATCGCGCTCTCGGCTGGATCGAGTGGCAGCGCAAGAACTTCACCGGCGCCGAGGGCCACTTCGTCGATGCGCTCAAGATCAACCCGAACAACGGTGAGATCTCGGGCTGGCTCGGTACGGTGATCCTGCTGCAGCGCAACCCGGATAAGCAGGCGTTCGGCCTCTATCACTTCGCCCGCGCCGCTTCGCTCGAAGGTCC
>JANRLE010000202.1:0-7915 GCA_033762895.1 Bryobacteraceae bacterium
TCCACCGCTTTCGCCAGCGCACGGCGGCCCACCTGAAGCGATTGATCCGCCTGCCCCACCATCTTCCACGCGAGAGCGAGGCCATAGAGCGCCTGGGCCTCCAACGGACCGGGTGTGCGGGCGGCCTCCTGAAGATGAACCATCGCCTCCCGAGCCCGCCCCTCGGAAAGCAGCAGGCGCCCGAGGCGGAATCGCGCGGCGGCGTGCGAAGGCTGGCTCCCGATGGCGGCCGCGTAATGGGTGCGCGCCGCGGCGGAATCGCCCATCTCTTCCTCAATCACGGCGAGGTTAGTCAGCGCCTCGGCGTGTGTGGGCTGCGCCTCCACGGTCTTGCGAAAGGCGCCGGCGGCCTGGGTAGTGCGCCCTGTGCGCGCCATCAGCACTCCCCAATTAAAATGAGCCTCGGCGGCGCGGGGATTTACTTCGAGCGCCTTCTGATAGTGCGATTCGGCGTCCGCGATGCGGTTCAGACTGCCGTATACGATGATGAGGTTCTGGTGAGCGGCAAGCTCCCGCGGGTCGATGCGGAGGGCGGCCTCAAACTCGCGGGCGGCTTCCTGGAACTTACCTTCGGCCGAGAGGCGCACGCCACGCGCCACGGGGTCGAATGCTCCGGCGTGTAACTCACCTACGGCGGCCAGCAGCGGATCCTCTGTATCGGGCGCGGACTCCGCGGATTGATTGTATAACTTCTGATGAAACTGGGAGCGGCCGGTGTCGCCCGAGGCGGCATAGGCCTGTGACAGCGCATAGTGGGCCGCGCCGTAGCGTGGAAAAAGAGACACGGCGCGCTCCAGGTGTTCAATCGCGCCAGCCCAGCGTGAAGCAGCCAATGCCACGCGCCCCAGTCCCAACTGCGCGGCTGCGTTGTTGGCGTCCAGGCCCGCCGCGGCGCGCCAGGCGGCTTCAGCCTCATCGCGCCTGCCTGAATCCCAAAGCGCATCGGCCAAACGCAGGCGGGCGGGAAGATACTCCGGGTCCAAGCGGACGGCGCCGGCCAGGCTTTGGGCGGCGTCCGGCTTTTTCCCCGCAAGCTGCACCAGGCCCAGATAGTAAGCCCAGCGGAACTGATCGGGGGCAAGCGTGTGTGCGCGGCGGTAACAGATTTCCGCGGGAAGATAGAGCTGGTGGGCGTGCAGAATCATCCCCAGTTCGCCGGAAGCAGCGGCGTCGCGCGGCCTGTCCCGGGCCGCCTTTTCGGCCTGCTCCAACTTGGCGCGGACGGCCGGAAGAAAAGCGTTCTTCTCCACCACCGGAATGGGCGCAAGCTCCTGCCGGGAACATGCAGTAAGGATCAGAACCGTGCACGGGATCGGGCGAATCATCAATGTGTTCCCTTCATCGCCTTCCCTGCAAGGCGAGCAGCCGCGCAAGGTTATCGCGGGCGAGAGTGTAGTCCGGGCGGGCGCGCAGAGCGGAACGGAAGGCGGCTTCGGCGCCCGCGGCGTCACCGAGTTCAAACAGCGAAGCGGCCAGCGCGTTCTGCGTTTCGGGCGCATCCGGGTCGGCGGCCAGAGCGGCGCGCAGCGTTCGAACGGCATCGGGATGTTTGCCCTGTTTTGCGAAGTTTACTCCCAGGTCGTGGAGCGTGCGCGGGTCCTTGGGCGCGGCGTCCAGTGCCCGGCGCAACATGACCGAGCCGCGTTCAAGCTGCCCGGATTCAGATAGCTCCATGCCGAAGCTGCGCAGGGCCGGCAGGAACCCGGGATCGCGGGCCAGACTCTGTTCATGCCAGTGAAAGGCGCGGCTGGAGTTACCCGCCTTCCAATAAGCCTCGGCCAGTTCATAGTAAGCCTGGGGGCCGGTTGGCTTCGCGGTGAGGAGTAACTTCTCCAGCAGCGGGATGCCGTGTTCCAGGTTCGCTCCGGCGCGCACCTGGGCGACGGCTTCCAGCAGAGGGTCGGCCGGCTGCGGGTAGTAAGCGGTGACGCGGCCGCGATAGGCGCGATCGGGAGACTCCTCTTTCGCCGCCAGCAGATTGGCGGGCGGGCGGCGCTGGATCCGGTGATCCGTCATCACCACATGCACCACGTCATCGGTGCGGCGGCGCGGCATGTGGCAGGAAACACATTCGGTTGCGGCGCGATGCGCGGCGTCAGCCTTGGTGGCATGGCACGTCCGGCAGGCTTTTGAAGCGCGCTGCGGGCCCCGTTCCACATGATGGGGATCGTGGCAGGTGGTGCAACCCAGTTTGTCACTGGCCAGGAAACATCGCGATTGACGAAGCCGGTAGGCGGCGTGGGCGATTTCGAATTTCCCGCCGGCCGTTTGCTCGTCGAAGTGATTGGCGTACTCTGCGAGGGGTTCACCGGCCCGATAGCTGAACACGCCGCGATCGAGGTGAAGCACGGAATAGGGAAGGGCTCGGCTGGTGGACTGCAGGTGGCACTGCAGGCAGACTTCCATGGCGCGGGCGGGTGGAAGGCGGGCGGGATTGATGATCTGCTCCGGGGCTCCCGATTTTGCGTGCAGGCCTCCCGGGCCGTGGCACCGTTGGCAATCGATTCCTTCGGGCAGGCGCGGGGGATAGATGGCATCGCCGTAGAAGGAATCGTCCGCAACGGCGGGATAGGAGTTATGACAGAAAAAGCAGTCATGGCGGATGCGGCGGCGGAAGTCTTCGTGATCGGGACGGTCGTAGCCCGGGTTCATCGCCCAGTAACCTCCGCCGGCGGTGTACCAGGCAACGGGTAACTGGATCAGCTCTCCGCGCTGATTGCGGTGCAGAAAGGTTTGCGCCTTGTGTCCCGAACCCATGATGAAATCGATGGACTTCTCCAGCACGTTGGTCTCAAGGCCGGCGGCGTCCAGTTGAAAGCGCCGCATGTAGGCGCGCTCGCCGCGGCGGATCATCTCATAGTGGCGATCGGACTTCGGGTGGTGGAAGCGGTTACGGGTGAAGCTGGCGGCGGTGCGGTCGAAGCGGAAGGCGGAAAACGAACGGGCCATGCCCGATTGACGATAGCCGCGGTAGATTTCGGCGTGGCAGGAAGCGCAAAGAGCGGGATCGGCATAAGCGTTGGCTTGCGTGGGCGCAGGGGGCGCCTTGCAACCTGAACTCACGAGCACTGCGGCCAGCATCCATCGCGGCATTCCTGACATGATATCGCTCCGCCTCCAGTTGGGATAGAATCTGTAGGCCATGAATGGGGAGAACGGGGGGCAGCCGGGGTTTGCGACGGCTCAAGAGGAAACGTGCTTGCGGCAGGTGAGCGAGAGCCAGATTTTCCGGCGCGCTCCGGCGATGCGCGCGCTGCTGCTGTACCTTTGGGAACACCGGCGCGAGGCGCTGAGCGAGTACGCGGTGGGTATCGAGGCGCTGGGAAGGAAACCGGATTTCGATCCGAAGTTTGACGCCACCGTCCGCGTCCAGGTATCGCGCCTGCGCCAGAAACTGAAGGAGTTCTATGAGACGGAAGGGCGGGAGAGCGAACTGCGGCTGACGATTCCGCTGGGCAGCCACCAGCTCAACCTGATCCAGACGACACCGGAACCAGCGCCGGTTGCCGTGCCGGTTGAGGCGCCTGTTTCGGCGCCTGCTGCGGAGCCTGCTGCGGCCCGCCGCCCGCGTTACTGGCTGGTGGCCGCCGGCATGGCCGTGATTGCCGTAGTGGGCCTTGCCTACCAGAATCTTCGGCTGTCGGCGCAACTGAGAGAGGTCTCTCAAACGCCCGAGCTTCCGCCGTTTTGGAGGAGCTTCCTGGCCGGATCGCAGGCCACCAGCCTGGTGCTGCCCACGCCCATCTTTTTCTATTGGGAGGATCGCCGGCTGGTTGTGCGGGACTCTCATGTCAACGAATATAGTCAGCGCTCGGCATCCAGCCAGCTTCGTACGCTGGAGGCGCAGTTCGGAACTCCCTCGGTTCTGCAGCACTATACGGTGGCTGCCGATACGATCGCGGCTCTGAAGCTGTCTCAATACCTGGAACAGCACGGGCGGCATCTCTGGATCGCCAGCGCCCCTGAGCTGCCGGTGGATTCCTTCGGCGACCGCAATCTGATCTTCCTGGGGAGTCCGGGAACCAGCGAACATCTGCAGCAGATATTGAACGAGTCCAACTTTTTCATCGTACCCGGCACCACGGGAATTGTGCGCAACCGCGCGCCGGCGGCTGGGGAGGCGGCGGTGTATGCCGAGGCGAAGCGGGGGGATCGAAGATCGGTTGTGCCGGGCATTGTGTCGGTGTTTCCGGGGAAGACGCCGCGGACAAAGATGCTGCTGCTTTCCAGCCGGACACCGGCGACACTGGTGGCCTTTCTGATGTCTCCGCAGGGGCTGGAAGTGTTGGACCGGCGGCTGCGGGAAGCGGGCTCGCCTGAGCACTACGAATGCGTGGTGCTGGCTGAGGTGGAAGGAACATCGGTGCTGAAAACGAGCTTGGCGGCGCTCCGTCGGTTCCACCCAACTCATTGAAAATAAGACGTAACAAGACGGTAACATACACCGCGAAACTTGGCGAGGGGCGCCCCGGGCGCGTATGATTCCTGGCAATACCGGCTTTCAGAAAACGAGGATGCTGCAATCATGTGGACACGTTTGGGGATCATCTCCCTTTCTTTATCGATAGCGGCCTATGGGCAGGCGGGCCGCGCCACCATACAGGGCACGGTGACGGACGGGACCGGCGCGGTGATCGCCGCAGCGTCCGTAGCGGTCACGCAGGTGGAGACGAACACGGTCACCCAGTCCATCACGTCCGAGGCGGGCTTTTTCACATTCCCTACTCTGCCGGTGGGCACTTATGAAGTCCGGGTGGAGGCCAAGGGATTCAAGAAGGCTTCGCGCACGGGGATCGCGCTGCGGGTGGATGACCGGGCAACGGTGGACGTGGCGCTTGAAGTGGGAGAGCTGGCCGAGACGGTGGAGGTGAGCGCGCAGGCGGTGCTGGTGGAGAGCAGCAACGCGACGCTGGGCAAGGTGATCGAGAATCAGCGCATCACCAGCCTGCCGCTGAACGGACGCAGCGCGCTGTCCCTGGTGGTGCTCACGCCGTCTGTGCGAACCAGCGCCGAATCGTCCTCCGGATTTGGTGACCGGGGGGTTCTGGTGTCGGGTTTCAGCGTCAACGGCGGGCCGGTGGGAAGGAACTACATCACTATCGACGGCGCCTCAAACGTGAACAACCGCAGCGCGGACGTGAACGTGAACCCGGCGGTGGACGCGGTGGAAGAGTTTAAGGTGCAGAGCGGAACGATGTCGGCCGAGTATGGTTTCACGCTGGGCGGTGTAGTGAACATGGTGACCAAGTCGGGCACGAACCAATTCCATGGCACGGCGTATGAGTTCCTGCGCAACGACAAGCTGGACGCACGCAATGCGTTCTCCCTGGTGAAGGCGCCATTCCGGTACAACCAATACGGAGGGTCCATTGGCGGCCCGGTGATCAAGAGCAAGACGTTCTTCTTCTACAACTTTGAGCAGTGGAATTTCCGGCGGCAGTACACGATCATCGGGACCACGCCGACCGATGAGCAGTTGCGCGGGGACCTGTCGCGGCTGGCCGACGCGCGAGGGGTGGCGATTCCGATCTACGATCCGGCATCAACGGCTCCGCGGCCGGGCGGCGGTGGCTTTGTGCGCACGCCGTTTGCCGGCAACATCATCCCCACTAACCAGCTTGATCCGGTGGCGCAAAACATTCTGAAGTTCTATCCGCGCCCCAACCGGGCGCCGGACAACGTGTTCACGAACGCGAATAACGTTCTGTTGAACCTGGGGGCCAGCAAGGACGCGCGGCAGATGACGGCCAAGGGCGACCACCAGTTTTCCGAGAAGAACCGGTTTTCGATCCGCTACATTCTGTGGAACCACAAGGACGACAACGCATCAACGGGGACGGGCTATTTCCCGGATAAGCTGCCGCGGGCGAGGAACGACAACTACACCAACCGCAACGCCGTGGTGAGCGACACCCACTTCTTTTCGGCAACGAAGATCCACGACTTCCGTTTCAGCGTGGTGCGGCAGCACTTTCCCTTCGTGCCGGCCAGTGTGGGAACGAACCCGGCGAGCAAGCTTGGACTGCCGGCGAGCGTGCCGGACACCACGCTGCCAGGAATCAATTTCCAAGGGATTCCGACACTGCAGAACTTCCCCTCGGGCTTCGGGACCATTCATGGCTTTCTGGCGTTTCACACGCTGCAGCTTCAGGACAGCCTGACGGTGATCAAGGGCAGGCACACGATGAAGTTCGGCGTGGAGTTCCGCAAGGATCTCTATAACATTGCAGGCTGCTTTTCCTGCGCCGGCAGCACGAGCTTCACTACGCGGCTGACCGGGAATCCCCAGCAGCTTGCGGGAACGGGATCCGGATTCGCCAGCTTTCTGCTGGGAACGGCGTCGGGGGCCAGCATCGATCAGAACGTTGGCGTATCCTACCGGAACGCGAGCCAGGCCTACTATTTCCAGAATGACTGGAAGGTGAACAACCGGCTGACGTTGAATCTCGGGCTGCGCTACGACTATCAGTCGATCGCCGATGAGCGCAACGGCGGCATCAGCAACTTCAATCCCTACGTGATCAACACGGAAAACGGATTGCCGGGGAGGCTGGAATTCGCCGGGCTCGATTTTGAGAAGGTGCAGGACCCTGACCGGAATGACTGGGCGCCACGATTCGGCTTCGCCTACGACATCACGGGAAAGGCGAAGACGGTGATCCGTGGTGGATTTGGAATCTTCTATCCGCTGATGGGCACGCACCGCGCCAATGAGGCGTTTGCGGCCTTGGGTTACCGTGGCAACACGACAACCTACGTGCCACCTGGCGGGAATCTGGATCTGCCAGCCTTCCGGCTCCGGGAGGGTTTCCCGTTTCCGGTAGTGGCGCCGATCGGGAACAAGATCGGGCCATCGGCGTTCCAAAGCCAGAACCAGACGCACGTGGAACGGGCCACGCGCACGCCCTATTCCGAACAGTGGACGCTCAGCCTGCAGCAGGCGCTTCCGAAATCGCTGCTTCTGGAACTGGGCTATTCCGGCAACCACGGTGTGAAACTGGATGGAACGAGTTACGATTTCAACCAACTCGATCCGCAGAATCTGGCGCTGGGACAAGGCCTGAACGAAGTGGTTCCGAATCCGTTTCAGGGGAGGGTGACCGGCGCTTTCGGCGGCGCCACCATTACGCGGCGCCAATTACTGAGGCCGTTTCCCTATTATGGCAATATTGCGATCAACCGGCCGAATTTGGGGAATTCCATCTATCATTCGTGGCTGGTGAACGTTGAGAAGCGATATGCCAACGGCCTGTCCTTCCTTGCCTCGTTCACCTTCGGCAAGCAGATCAGCGACACCATTACCGGGTTCGGCTTCGCGGGATCGGAGCAGGTCAATCAGAATCCGCAACAAAATGGTAAGTTCGACCGGCGGCGCGAGCGGGCCATTCATTCCACTGACTCGGCGAAGCGGTTCGTGCTGAGCGGATTGTACGAACTGCCCTTCGGTCCCGGAAAACATTTCAACCCCGGCAACCGCGTGGCCCGGCGGATCGTGGAAGGATGGCAGATCAACGGCATCCTCACCTTCCAGGACGGGCTTCCATTGGGAATCACGGGGGCCAACAACCAGGCTGCGGACAGGCCGGACTCGACGGGTGTTTCGGCGGCCTTGCCGAGTTCAGAACGGACCGCGCAGCGATGGTTCGATACCACCCAGTTCCGAAATCCAGCCTTGTTCACGTTTGGCAACGTGCCCCGCCTGTTGCCCGATGTGCGCGGACCGGGCCAGAACAACCTGGATCTGTCGCTGATTAAGGACACGCGGCTGATGGAGCGGCTGCGGCTGCAGTTCCGGGCCGAATCGTTCAATTTCTTCAACCACGTGAACCTGCTGGCCCCCAATACCGGTTTCGTGCCGGGGGCCGACGGCCGCAACGTCAGCGCCAATTTCGGACGAATCACGCGTGCGCGCGAC
>JANRLE010000203.1:0-49255 GCA_033762895.1 Bryobacteraceae bacterium
GTAACCGGCAGACTGTTCCGCATAGGACTTGTCCTGACGCTGGTGGGCTATCTGTCGTGGTTCGGCGTCGCCTTCGCCAGGGGATTACGGCCGGCGCTGATGCTCTCGCTGATCACCGGGCAGGAAGCTCTCACCGACGAAGTGAAGAAGAATTATATGGGCACGGTCAGCGGCGTCACCACGCTCACGCAGTTGGGGATGGCCACGATGGTTCTCGGCTGCCTATGGGCATCGAAGAACGGCTGGCGCGACGTACGCTGGGCCTTTGCCGCAATCTTCGGGCTGGCCGCCATTCGCTCCATATTAAACAGTGAGCGGCTGGCCGTGATCGAATTGGCCATTCCCGCGCTGCTTACCGCCGCCGCCTTGTGGCCAGGCCGCACGCCCAGGATGCGCAAGTGGATTGCGCTGGCGCCGGTGATCGGCATGGTGGCGCTGTTCTCATTCTTCACCGCTTCGGAATCGCTGCGGTCCTGGAAGAGTTTCTACTCGCAGCAGCAGGATTCGCTGCTGGTGTTCGCGGCCACGCGGCTAACCGGTTATTACACCACCGCTCTTAACAATGGTGCGTGTCTGGAGGACCTGGTTCCGGGCGGTTTCGGATTCCCTTACTACACGATGCTGTTCGCCTGGCGACTGCCCGTAATTAAGAATACTGTTCGCGAGTTATTTGTACCTCCAGTCGTTGATTCCGACGACGGTTTCTTTGACTTCATCGGTAACTCCGTAAACATCGAGTTCAACAACCCGTCCGGGATCTTTCTGCCGGTGGTGGATTTCGGCATACCACTGGGCATGTGTTACTGGCTTGTGGCGGGCGCCATTTGCGGATGGATCTATCAGCACTATCGCAATGGCAGTCTGGCGGGTTTGTGCCTGTACCCGTTAATCGGCACCTGTCTGCTCGAAGCGTCGCGAGTTCTGTACTGGGCCGAAAGCCGCTCCTTCCCCAGCTTTGTCTGGCTCGCCATCGCAGCCTGGATGATGACGCGGCACCAGGCCACGCATCAGACCCGCGAGGTCTGGACGCGCCTGCATCTGCGGAGGGCGGCATGAAGGTTGTGGTCAACGGCCGGTTCCACGCTCACCGCCCGACGGGCATGCAGCGATATGCGCTGTCAGTGTCGGAGCGTCTGGCGGACAAGGTCAGGTGCCTGAAACCGCCAGTAGCGCTGCGAGGCCCGGCGGGGCACTTGTGGGAGCAGACGATTCTGCCGTTGTCGGCGCGCGGCCGGCTGCTTTGGAGTCCGAACAACACCGGACCGATTGCCAGCAGGCGCCACGTCTGCACCATGCATGACCTGATCCCGCTGGAGCATCCCGAATGGTTCAACCCGCGTTTCGCCGCATGGTACAAGTGGCTGCTTCCCCGTCTGGCCAGGAACCTGGATCACGTGGTGGCAATCTCCGAGTTCACCCGGCAAAGGGTGCAGGAGCTGCTCGGCGTGCCGGAAAGCCGCATCACGGTGGTGCCCAACGGAGTGGATGCCGCCTACCACCCGCGCACGGAGGGAGAGACCGCCGCGGTGAGAAGCCGTTTTGAACTGGGCGGCAATCCATACCTGCTCTACGTCGGTTCGCTGGAGCCGCGCAAGAACCTGGCCGGACTGATGAAGGCGTGGCGGATCGCACTGAGCGGCCTGCCGAACGAGGTGCAACTGGTGGTAACGGGGGCCGCGGGCCGCTCGGCGGTGTTCGCGCAACAGACTTTGGGCGAGATTCCGCCGCGGGTAAAATTCACCAGCTACGTGCCGGAGGCGGATCTGCCGGCGCTCTATGCCGGAGCGATGGCCGTGGTTTACCCATCGCTATATGAAGGCTTCGGGCTTCCGGTGCTGGAGGCGATGGCCAGCGGCGCGCCGGTCATCACATCCTCGAACACGTCGCTGCCGGAGGTGGCGGGCGATGCGGCGGTGCTGGTGAATCCGCACAACGCGGAGGAAATCGCTGGCGCCATTCAAACGGTTGTGGCCAGTGATAGCCTGCGCCACACAATGCGCACAGCGGGGTTGGCCCGCGCGCGCCAGTTCTCCTGGGACCGCTGCACGCTGGAGACGTGGCGCGTGCTGGAGGCCTATGCCTGAGGTGCTGCTGCCGGTGGAACAACCTGCCGCCATGGGGTGGATGGGCATGCTGCGGGCGCGCCTTGCCGACGAGGGCAGCGGAGAGATCGTGGCGCTTTATGCCGTGCATGCGGCCACCATCGCGGCGCCCCTGGCGATTGTCCCCTACGCCTCGCGCGTGCTGGGCCCGGAACATTGGGGCGTGTATTCGATTTTTCACTCGCTGGCGCTCTATTCGTCCATGCTGATGGAGTACGGCTTCAATCTTTCGGCCACGCGCGAAGTGGCAAAGATGCGGGAATCCCGCCCGGAACGCGCCCGGCTGCTGGCCGACGTTTTCTCGGCCAAGCTCATGCTGGGTGGCGTTCTTCTGCTTCTGCTGCTGGCGGCCGCACACTACGCGCCCATTCTGAAAGGCCGTCCGGACCTGATGACCGGAGCTGCGCTTTTTGCATTAGGGCAAGGCGCCAGCATGGTGTGGTACTTCCAGGGGACGGCCCGCGTGAGAAGCATCGCCGGCCTGGAAATCGGCGGGCGCGTGCTGGCGATCGGCCTGACGTTTTTCGCCGTTCACCGGCCCGCCGACGCATGGCTGCTGCTGGCAATCAACGGATTCGCGCTGGTGCTGGTAGCAGCGCTCAGCAGCGCCATGGCGGTAGCCGACTCGGGTTTCGTCCGGCCGTCGCTGGGCGGCGCGATGCGAACGCTGAAGGACGGTTTCTCATTGTTCATCTTCCGCGGCGCCGTCAGCCTTTACACGCTGGCCAATTCCTTCGTGCTGGGGATGCTTGCGCCGCCGGCGGCGGTGGGATTTTTCGCCGGCGCCGAGCGGATTAACAAAGGCCTGATCGGCTTCCTCAATCCGCTGATTCAAGCCTACTATTCGCGGCTGAGCCACGCCGCCACGGGCCCGAAGAAGGAGTTTCTCAAACTGCAAAGACGGAGCATGTACGCGGTGGTGGGAGTGGGACTGGTGCTCGGCACCTTTATCTTCCTGGCGGCGCCGTTGCTGGTGACGGTGGTGCTGGGTCCGGGTTACGCGCCGGCGGTGCGCGTGCTGCGAATCCTCGCCTTGCTGGCGCCGCTTTCGGCAATATCGAGCACGCTGGGCGTACACGGCCTGCTGCCGCTGGGGCGCGACCGCATGTTCAACACCGTAATCATCCTGGCGGGATTCCTCAATCTGGCGCTGGCGGCCAGCCTGGCCACGCGCTGGCAACACGAGGGCATGAGCATTGCCGTTGTATCCACGGAGTGCTTCGTCGCCCTGGCATTCCTGGCCGACATGTACCGGACCCGCACGCAGGCAGGCAATGAATCGGAGGCGGAGGCTGTATGAAAGTCTCGATTCTCATCACCAGTTACAACTACCAGCAGTTCGTCGCCCGGACGATCGAGAGCGCGCTTTCGCAGACCTACCCGGACGTGGAAGTGATCGTCGTGGACGATGGCAGCAAAGACGGTTCGGTGGAGGTGATCGGCCGTTTCGGCGCCAGGATCAAGGCGCTGTTCAAGCCGAATGGGGGCCAGGCTTCGGCGTTCAATGCCGGATGGCGGATGGCCACCGGCGACATCGTATTCCTGCTGGACTCCGACGATGTGCTGCGCCCCGATGCAGTGGAAAGAGTGGTGGATGCGTGGCGTCCCTCCTATTCGAAACTACATTTCCGCCTGGCGGTGACCGACGCAAAGCTGCGCCCGCTGGGGGCCACGCTTCCCCGCAGCCCGCTGCCCGAAGGCAACCTCAGCCGCCAGGTGCTGGACCAGGGACTTTACATCAGCCCGCCCACCAGCGGCAACGTCTTCTCCCGAAACTTTCTTGATCAGGTGATGCCGATTCCCGAGCGGGAGTGGCGCTACGGCGCCGAGACATATCCGGTGTTCCTGGCTCCCCTGTACGGCGAAATCGGCGCCATCAACGACACACTCTGTTTCTACCGCACACACGGGAACAACTTCACGGCGATGAGCCGCCGGATTGAACCAGGCAAGCTGGTGAGCCTTCTTCAGATTGACCTCAACCTGCGGCGCACGCTGGAGCACTTTGCCGCGCGGCTGGGGCTCGCCTTATCGCCCGAGGCCTCCACCAGCCACTGGCTGCACTACAAAATCCGGCTCGCCTGCTGCAAGCTGGGCGGAGCGATCCATCCCTTCCCGGAGGATCGGGTAATGCCGCTGGCCGGCCAACTGATCCGTGCGGCCTATCGCGCTCCCGAACTTTCGCCGGCCATGCGCGCCATCTTTACCGCGTGGGCGCTGGCCGTGGCCTGCCTCCCGAAACCGGCTTCCGAACCACTGATCCGTCTGGCCTTCAGCCCCAGCCAGCGGCCACCACTCATGCGGGCGCTTCTGCACCGGGGATAAGAAAACGATGCGCATCCTTTACACCATTACGAAGGCGGAGATGGGCGGCGGGCAGGTGCATGTGCTCGACCTGCTGCGCGGATTTCACAACCAGCACGAGCTTCACCTGGCGACCGGGGAAGAGGAATTCCTCACCAGCGAGGCACGCAAACTGGGCGTGCGATGTCACATCCTGCCGGACCTGATTCACGAAACGAACCCGAGGAGAGACGCCCGGGCGGTGGCGCAGATGACGCGCCTGGTTCGCGGGCTGCGCCCTGACCTGGTACACTCGCACACCACCAAGGCGGGTCTGGTGGCCCGCGCCGCGGCGGCGGCCTGCCGCGTGCCTTCGGTCTTCACCGCGCATTCCTGGGCCTTTTCCGACGGCGTGAGCATGGCGTGGAAGCTGATGGGAGTTCCCACCGAATGGGTGGCGGCGCGAATCTCCGACCGCATCATCAATGTTTCTGAGGCCAACCGCAATCTGGCGCTGCGCTATCGGCTTGGCCCGGCGCGGCGGCTGGTTACCGTCCACAACGGAATCCCTCAGACCGGTTGCATCGCGCAACCGGGCAACACAGAGACGCCGGAAATCGTCATGGTGG
The DNA here is from genome assembly GCA_033762895.1 of Bryobacteraceae bacterium. GTDB lineage: Bacteria > Acidobacteriota > Terriglobia > Bryobacterales > Bryobacteraceae > CADEFT01. The sequence continues at coordinate 5,015 of JANRLE010000203.1, forward strand.
CCCGCTTTGCCGCGCAGAAGCATCATGAGCTGATCCTCGAAGCCTTTGCCGGAATCGTCATGCCTTCGCTGCTCACCTTCATCGGGAATGGCCCGCGCATGGAAGAGATGAAGGCTCTGGCCGCACGACTTGGCGTCGCAGGCCGGGTTCGTTTCCTCGGTGAGCGGTCCGACGTGGCCGAACTTCTGGCAAAGGCGCATGTCTTTGCGCTCGCCAGCCACTGGGAAGGCTTCCCCCTCAGCATTCTGGAGGGAATGCGCGCCGGCCTGCCGGTGGTGACCACGGACGCGGGCGGCTCAGCCGAGGCGGTGCTCCACGGATCCACCGGTTACGTCGTGCGCAAAGCGGACACCGGCGGCTTCCGCGCGGCCCTTGAAAATCTCTGCCGCAATTCGCAGCTTCGCGCGCTGATGGGCGAAGCCGGCCGGACGCGGTTCATGAATCACTTCAGTTTGGAACAGATGCTCCGCAAGACCTCGGCCCTCTATGAAGAGGTCTGGCGCGAGCGTGGGCGAATGCATCACTCCCCGCAACCCCAAGTTGAACGCGTGGGGACTCTCTAGAGCGAAGGAGTTCGGCACATAGATGACACAACTACAGGAAAAAACGGCAACATTCTGGCAGGCTACCACCCCGCCACTGGTTTTTGACCGGTCCCGCCCGGCACTGATGGTCGGGGCCCTCATCGCATCCGATACGCTGGCATTGACGGCTTCGGTGGCAATCAGCCTTTTTTGGAAGATGCTGATTGCCGGCCCGATCGACGTGGAGGGCTACCTACGGCTGCTTCCGTTCCTCGGCGTATTCCTGGGCGCCTTTGCGGCGCAGGGGCTTTATTCCGATGTCTCGGTGAGCACCCCGGAGGAGTTGCGCAGAGCCACGATTTCCTCGGTCCTGCTATTTCTGATTCTCGGCTCGGCCACCGTGGGACTGCGTGGAGGCACGCACCTGATCACGGGAACCCTATTGTTGTCGATTGTGCATGCGGTGGCGCTGGTTCCGCTGTTCCGGGCTTTTACAAGGGCGATCCTTTCGTCTAAACCGTGGTGGGGCTACACGGCGGTGGTTTTCGGTGGTGGCGCGGCCGGCCGGTCAATGGTCGCTTCGCTCATCAAGGACCCGGGCTTCGGGTTAAAACCGCGGGCGATCGTGGACGAGGACGCCAGCTATGGGCATTGTCTGGGCGTGCCGGTGGTATCGAGTGAGGAAGTGGCGGCGGCGCTGCGAAGTTCGGGGCGGAAAGCATATGCCGTGATGGTGATGACCGATGTCTCCCATCCAAGGCTGCACAAGCTGCTGGAATCCAACGGCGACGTCTTTTCACACGTGCTGGTGCTTCCCGAGTTGCTCTATTCCTACAGCCAGTTTGCGACTTCCAAGAGCGTGGGGGGACGTTGGGGCCTGGAACTGCGGCGGCGGGAACTGGATGCCGGCCACCTGCATCTGAAACGGATGCTGGATCTGACGCTGGTGTTGGTGGCCGCGCCGCTTGTGGCTCCGCTCAGCCTGCTGCTGGCGCTGGTGGTGAAACTGACGTCGAAAGGGCCGGCCTTCTTCGGGCAGCGCCGCATCGGCCGGCAGGGACGTGATTTTAAGGCCTGGAAGTTCCGCACGATGGTCACCAACGGCGACGAGGTGCTGGCGAAGCACCTTGCGGCCGATCCGGTGGCCCGCGAAGAGTGGGAACGCACGCGCAAATTGCGCAATGACCCGCGGGTGACCCGCATCGGCAGACTGCTGCGCCGCACAAGCCTGGACGAGTTGCCGCAATTGTGGAACGTGCTGCGGGGAGAGATGAGCCTGGTTGGGCCGCGGCCGATTGTGGCGGCCGAAGTCCCGCTCTATGGCAACGCTTTCGGACTTTACAAACTGATGCCGGCCGGGCTCACCGGGTTGTGGCAGGTATCGGGCCGCAATGATACCACCTACGAAGAACGGGTGACGCTCGATTCCTTCTACGCCCGCAACTGGTCGGTATGGCTGGACCTTTACATTCTGTCCCGCACGATCGGGGCTGTGCTGGGCAGGAACGGCGCCTACTAACCGGTTGGTTCCAGCCGGGGGGCCCGGCGGTACCGGAACCAAAGCCCTTCCCTTGCCATGGTTCGATCCGGCGTCATCGCCCATATTGGACTTCGCAATGGAAGAACCGAAACCGGATGTGGTCACCGGCGAGCCGGAACACGACGTCGCATGGTGGCGCCTCCTCATCGTGTATACGCGCGACTGGATACACTACGGCGCCCTGGCCTTCTACTTCCTTTTGACGCTGATGGCGGCGGTGCGCGGCGTGCTCTCCCGGTAGACGGACCCGCTGCTGTTAAACTTGTGGTGTGAAGCTGAGATCAAGCCACATGTTTCGCCCGTTGCTCTGCCTCGGCGTCCTGTCCTGTCTTGGCGGAGGCGCTCAGGCGCAAAGCCCCGCCACCCAGACCGGGGTGGCGCCGATCTGGGATGTGCGGTCGATGCTCAAAGGGCTGGTCGATCAGACGCAGCGCTACCGGGGTGTGGTGGAACAGTTGCAGGCTGGTGAATGGGTCTCAAAAGGAGCATCGGAAACCTACGTTCGCCACAAGGAGATCGTGCAGAAGCAGGTTGGTTATCTGAGTTCGGTCAGCAATCAGTTGTATCAGAATCCCGAGAAGCTGCCGCTGGCGCTCGACATCCTGTTTCGCCTCCAGGCGCTTGAGACTTTCACCGCCTCGCTTTCCGAGGGAGCGATGCGATACCAGAGCGCGGAGTTGGCCGCAGACATTCAGAAGTTGATCGACCAGAATGCCGGCTTGCGCACACAACTGCGCAACTATGTGATGGACCTCTCGGTGACCAAAGAAACCGAATACGCCGTGGCGGAAAAGGAAGCCCAGCGCTGCCAGGCGGTAATCAACCGGAACCCGCTGGCCCCGCAGCCCAAACGCGGCCCCGGCGGGAAGAACTAGCAGGAGTACACTTGACGCCGACGCCCACGCCGACGTTCGTCTGCAGCATTTGCGGGGAGCCTTCCACCGCGATCTGCGAGTTCTGCACCAAGGATGCGTGCGGAAACCACATCTGTTCCAAGTGCCGCCGCTGCAGCGACTGCTGCGAATGTGAGTTGTGGTCGCACCGCGGCAGGCCCTCAGGCCAGCCGATGCGGAAAGACCGAGCCGAGAATGAGCGCCACCATGTTCCAGGCGATCAGAATGGCGAACAGCAGATTGACGCGGCCCAGGAGCTGGAGCTTGGCCTGCCGCCAACAGTAGAGACCTAATAACACGGCCACGCACTTCACCGCGATCAACCCCCAAACCGGATTGGGCGCCGCGTTCATGGCAAAACGGACCACCGGATTCCCTTCGCTGATGCCGTGCAGCAGGAAGGCAACCGTGGTGAGCAGGTCCAGCAGTTGCAGATATCCGTATTGAAGAAACTGGTTCGCCATGGCTTCGGTTTTCCGAGTCTACGAACCGGCGACGATTGCAACAATGGCTCAGCCGTGTCAGTACCCGCCGTTTCCGGTTCTAGGCCTGCGCCAGCCTGGTCAGCGCCACATACCGGATATCAGCCACCTGCCTGCCGGCAATGCTGGTGGCGCGCAATGTCAACTGGCCGCGGCCCCGGCGCAAGTCGATTGTGCCGAGCTTCAGCGGCCGGAAGTCCTTCACATAGGATTCGCCGCCGCGCGAGACGCGATCCAAACTCTCGCCGATGAGCGGCGGATCGTGGGCTTCGGCTACCTTGGCCGTCACCGCGGCGCCAAGGAAGCTGAGTTCCACGGCGGACCCCACGTCTGAGGCGGGGCAGGTGTAGTAGATCACCGCATCGAAGCGGCCGGCCGCACCCACTTCGACATCCCACGTCATGCGGCCGTCCTTGGTGGTCCAATTGGTGAAGTACGAACAGTTCGGCGCCCGGGCGCTACGTTCCACGCCGCCCGCGGGAACGCCGTCACGGGCGGGCAGCATGGTGGTGGTGGAGTAGCCCACGGGGAAGGGGCGATCGTCCTTCTCAGGCGGCAGCACTTCGCGGGCGAACTGTTCGGCCGCTGCTTTCAGGCGCCGCGCCTGGTCCGGGTGTTGGTCTGCGACGTCACGATCCTGTCCGGGGTCCTTGGTGATATCGAACAACTGGCCTGCCGGATCAAGACGGAACTGCTGTGTCCGCACGCTCACCTGGCGGCGATGCGAGGAGAAGAGCATGCGGTCCGGCCATTCCCCGCCCTGCCGCACCAGCAGCGGTTTCAGGCTGCGGCCATCCAGCGGCTTTTGCGAGGTAACGGGAATGCCCGCCAGATCGGCGAGGGTGGGCAGCAGGTCAATGGCGCCGGCGATGGGTGACACGCGGGCGCCGGCGCGCACCTGGCCCAGCCAGCGGATGAGCAGGGGCGCGCGCAGTCCGCCTTCGTCCAGGCTGCCCTTTCGGCCTTTCATTCCGCCGTTCCAGCGCCAGCTATTCGGGCCGTTATCGCTGAAATAGAGAACGATTGTGTCGCGGGCGAGGCCCAGTTGATCCAGCCGCGCCAGCAGACGGCCGACGTTCCAGTCGATGTTTTCCACCATCGCCAGGGCCGCGCGCGTCATGGCGATGTCCTCTCGGCGCGGGTCGCGATTGAGCATTTTCAGATCTTTTGTCCTGAAGTTTTCATAGAAGCGGTCCGGCACCTGCATGGGCGAATGCGGCGTGTTGAACGGCAGATAGCAGAAGAACGGACGGCTGCGATGCTGGCCCATGAAATCCAGGGCGTGATTGGTGAGGTCATCAATGATGAAGCCTTTGCCGCGCGTCAGGCGGCCGTTGTGATCCATCTCGGAATCGAAGTATTGGCCCCAGTGGCCGGAGGTGAACCCGTAATATTCGTCAAAGCCGCGGGCGTTGGGATGATAGGGATGCTGCGTTCCGTTGTGCCATTTGCCGAAGGCCGCCGTGGCGTAGCCGCCGTCCTTGAACGTTTGGGCGATGGTGCGCTCATCAAGGTTCAGCCGCTCCTGTCCGGTGGAGACGCCGCGCACACCGCCGCGGGCGTGGTAGCGGCCGGTAAGGAACTCGGCCCGGGTGGGCGCGCAGACTGAGCAGACAAAGAAACGATCGAATAGGGCGCCATCGCGGCCCAGTGAATCGATGTTGGGCGTGCGCAGGTTGGAATTGCCGTGGATGCTGAGGTCGCCCGAGCCCTGGTCGTCGGCGAGGATGGCGACAATATTCGGACGGCGCTGGCGGTTTTGCGCGGCCGCGCCCGTGAGCCCGGCCGTGGAGGCGAGCATCGCACGCCGTGTCAGGTTTCTCGTCATTTTCGTTCCGGTTCTCCGGATACGATTCTACTCGACAACGGTGACCGTATTGGAATCGATGGTCCGTTGATCAGAGGTGACAAGCCGCAGGCGGTGGACTCGGGCGGTGGCGGCAATCACGCGGTCGGCCGCGTCGCGAAGGATGCCGAGGTTGCCCGCCTCCAAGGCGATCTCAGAGGTAAGTGGCAGCAAGCGGAACGCGGGGCTCGCCTGAATCGCGTCAAGCGACTGGGTCAACTTCAACCTGCCGTCACTGCTCAGCAATGCGATCTCCAGCAGCGTGATTAGACTGACAACGAAGGGTTCATGGCGGCGCACCGAATCCTCAAGAGCCCTCAATTGGGGTTTGGAGAGTTTCGCCGAATCGATCATTCAGCGAACGGCAATGTGGGTATCGGCAAGGTAACGAGGAGCGGCAGGCACCCGTTTAGTCCTGCCGCGCGGCGTGACAGAGTCCTGCCAGATTCGTATCGACGATATCCCCTTCGATCGTCGCTCTGCCAGTCCACGTATCGCGAGGCGACTTCCATGCAAGTTTGGGCGCGGGCGAAAGAAACGCCCCTTGGCGGTCCATCTCATCGAGGTACGAGAGGCACTTGGCCCTGAAGTCGGTAGCGTTCACGATCCGGCTCATAGTGACAACATAACCCAGAAGTGGTCAGATGACCAGTCAGCTAAAATTCCCCACGGCCGAAGGCGCCGGGACCGCCGCCACACCCGATCAACGGCGGCCCGACTCACGGTTAGCAGGCGATCGGCTACAATGAGGTTATAAGGAGGCTCAGCCTCATGTCTCGTCAATTTCAGGGAGAAAGTGCAATATGAAACTGAAACTACTGGCACTCGCATTGTGCCTGTTCAGCAGTCTCTCCGCCCAGACGATCACCGCCTCGGTCACAGGGACCGTCGCCGATCCTTCTGGCGCGGTGGTTCCCAACGTAAAAGTCACGGCCACCAACCGAGGCACCAACGTAGCGTTTTCGGCCAACACCAATGACTCCGGCGTTTACAACCTGCTTTTCCTGCCGGTGGGCGAATACAACGTCGCGGCGGAAGGCTCGGGGTTTAAGAAAACCGTGGTCGGACCGTTCCGCCTGGAAGTGAACCAGGTGGCGCGCGTCGATATCAAACTGGAGCTCGGTGAAGCGACCCAGACCGTCGAAGTCTCCGACGTGGCGCCGATTCTGCAAACCGAAACGACAAAAACCGGCGACACCATCAATTCCCAAAAGCTCACCAGCCTGCCGTTGAACGGGCGTAACTTCGTGGCGCTCACGCTGCTGATTCCCGGCGCGGTGAGCCCGAATCCAAGCGGCATGAACGGCCGGTTCGGGGCGCGGCCGTATGTCAACGGCAACCGCGAACAGACCAACAACTTCATGCTCGACGGGGTGGACGTGAATGACTCCATCGACAACCGTGTCGGCTATTCACCCAATGTGGATGCGCTTGAAGAAGTGCAGGTGCTGACAGGCAACGCGGCGGCCGAGTTCGGCAACGCGGGCGGCGCCACGGTGATGCTGCAGATGAAGAGCGGCACCAACCAGTTCCACGGCAATGTGTTCGAGTTCCTTAGAAATAAGGTGCTGGACGCCAACGGCTTTTTCCGCAACCGCAATGTCTCCACCGCGCAGCGCACGGGCTTTAAGCGCAACATTTTCGGCGGCACGCTGGGCGGACCAATCAAGCGCGACAAGCTGTTCTTCTTCATCAACTATGAAGGTACGATTCAGCGCGCCGACGGGCCGGCTTCGGCAAGCGTGGCGCCGCAGAGCTGGCGCAGCGGCGACTTAAGTTCGTTCCCGAACAACATCGTGGATCCGACCAACGGGCAGCCGTTCGCCAACAAGCAGATTCCGGTTTCGCGGTTCAGCCCGGTGGCGCGGTTTCTTTTCTCCAACCCCAGCCTCTATCCGCTGCCCAACCAGGCGGGTGTCGGACCACAGGGAGTGAGCGGCAACTACGCCAGTTCCTCGGCGTCGAAGCTGCTTAATCATCAGGGCGACGTGAAGATGGACTACCGGCTTTCGAGCAAGGACAACCTGATGGGCCGCTGGTCGCGCGGGTATTACGAATCGGTGGGCAGCCAGGCGGCACTGCCGGTGAACATGACCGGCGGCCAGGAAGGCCCCACGCAATCGGCGGTGGTGAACTGGAACCGGACGGTGACGCCGACAATCGTGAATGAAGCGCGTGTGGCTTTTTCGCGCATCGTGATCCGCGACACGACGATCGATTGGAGCGGCCAGCTCGGCGCCGACGGCAACCAGAAGTTCGGCATTCCCGGCGGCCAGCCGATTCCCGGCCTGAGCGCGGTGCAACTGGGCGGCGGGCTCACCGGCATCGGCGCAACGGCGAACCTGTCCAACACGGGCGACAACAAGTTCATCTACTACAACAATCTGACGTGGCAAAAGGGCCGGCACCTTCTCAAGATGGGCGGCCAGTTGATGCGTTATCAGCAGAACCGCTACTATGCGGGCAACAACGGCGCGCTCGGCGTATTCCGCTACAACGGCACCTACTCGGGGCTGGACTACTCCGACTTCCTGCTGGATCAGCTCAATTCTAAGGGCCGCGGCGCCGCCACCGGCACATGGGGCCACCGCTTCTGGCGTCCGGCTGTGTTCTTCCAGGATGACTTCAAGCTGTCCTCCACCTTCACGCTTAACCTGGGCATGCGGTGGGAATATATGCAGCCGATCTACGAAGTGAAGGATCGCCAGGTGAACGTGGATACGTTCGCGGGCACGCTGATCACACCCGGATCGGGAGAATACGGCCGCGCGCTGTACAAGGGCTACAACAAGCAGTTCATGCCGCGCGTAGGCTTTGCGTGGACGCCCGGCGGCTTCAGCAACAAGCTGGTGATCCGCGCCGGCGCGGCCTACCAGAGCTTCATGGAAGGCACCGGCGCCAACCTGCGGCTGCCGCTGAATCCGCCTTTCTTCATCGAGACGGACTTCACCTACGATCCGCGCTCGGCTGGATCGATCACCACGGGCTTCTCCGACGTGGTGACCTCGAACGTGACGCTGGATGGGCCTCGTCCGGCGGCGGCCGGCCTGACTCCGCAGCTCCAGGGCCGCGCCTGGGATCTGAACCTGCGGCCGCAGACGACGTCGCAGTTGAACTTCACCATGGAGTACCAGTTGGACGAGGCCACCTCGGTTTCGGCCGGCTACGTGGGGCAGAAGGGCACGCACCTTGTGGCTCCGGTTGAGGCGAACCAGCCCCTGCCGGGCACCGGCGCCTTCTCCACCTGGACCAACCTGAACACCCGGCGGCCATTATTTACCCGGCTGCCGAACCTGGGCAACATCGCCCGTACGGAGTCCTCGGCGACGATGGACTACCATTCGCTGCAAATGACCATGCGCCGGCGGCTGAAGAGCGGTCTTGATTTCATCGCCGCCTACACATGGGGCAAGACGCTCACCGACAACCTGGGCTACTACGGCAGCGGTTTCACATCGAGTGAAGGCGCCTACTGGCAGAACGCCTATGACCGCCGCTCCAACAGAGGGCCGGCGTTCTTCGACGTCCGCCACAACTTCACCGTCGGCGGCAACTGGGACCTGCCCTACGGCAAGGGCCAGAAGTGGGGCGCCGGCGCCGGACGCGCCGCGGACCTGGTGCTGGGCGGCTGGAGCTTGAACTACAACACGGCGATCCGCACGGGTCTGCCGCTGACGGTTCGCGCCATCGACCGCACCGGCCAGGCCGTGCGCGGAAATGTGCGAGCCAACTACCTGCGTCCTCTGACGCCGAACGAATCGGCCCGCAGCGTGGATAACTGGTTTGGCCTGGATCGCTCCACCAACCCGTTCTGCGCCGCCGGCGTGGACAACGGATCCTGCGCCTACCAGCAGCCCGCCGACGGCAGCTTCGGGTCGGCCAGCATCGGCACCGAACGCGGTCCGGGCTTCTTCAACCTGGACATGTCGATTGGAAAGCGCTTCAGCGTCTCCGAACGGAACTACTTCGATTTCCGTGTGGAGTTCTTCAACGCGCTGAATACCGTGAGTTGGGCGCCTCCGGGGCTGAACATCGGCACTCCGGCGACGTTCGGCGCAATCGGCGCGCAGGTGCAAAACCCGCGCAACATCCAGTTCGGGCTGAAGTACTTCTTCTAGGCCGGTTAGATACGCAAAACGCTGGCTGGCTCTTTCTTTGCGGGAAGAGCCAGCCTTTTTTGTTAGTAGGGCGCCAGAACCTAGAATGGAGGCTGAATACCCGGCAGCGGCGATGGGCACAGCACCACGTCAGGCGCTGAGAAAGAAAAACCCTCAGCGACGCACACGCCAACGGCTCGCCCCCTGACGGCGATCTCGCTGAGCGAACTTCCCCGGCTGTTTTTCACCAGCGTGCTCCCCCGTCCGGAGGTATGCACCAACACCCCCATGCGCCCGTCGAGTTGTACGTCGTCGACCATCGCTGTACCCAGAATTCCAGCTTGAATCGTGAGCGTGGATGCGCCCGCCTGCAGGAGGATGCTGCCCGCACCGGCATCAAAGGTCCCGTCCTTGATCGCGATGGATGAGTCCCTGGTAGCGACCACCACGGAGAAACCCGCGGTGGAACGGAAAGTCCCCTGCCCCAGATCGAGCGCGACCTTAGGACCGGTTCCTGCGATCGTGATCGGGCTCGACCCGCCTAGCAGGTCGGATTGGGACAACTTCAGGCTCGACTCCGCGCCAACACGAATGGCGATCCCGGCTCCCGCCTGCACGCTGGCGCCATTCAGCAACCCGGACAGCATGTCACCAACTGAGATCGCCACGTTGCCCGCTGTCGCGGCCAACCGCGACTCCTTGCTGATCAATTCCGAGTTGCTGCCCGGCAGCGCGATCGATACCGATGTGGCGCGCCAGGGCGCCTTTTTAAACATCACCGCCGCATTGCCGGGGCTCCGGATCGTGAGCGGTCCGGCAAAGTTGACCGCGATCTCTTTGACCGCCAGTTTCGCCCCGGGTCCGACGACGATGGTACAGCCGGAGTTGATCACTTCCGCGGCCGGCAGCGCCGGACCTGCTGTTGATCTGCGCAGCCGCCGAAAATGGCAGCGCGGCGGCGGCGGCAAGACATACCTGGGGCAAGGGGAACGGCTCAGTGATATAGGGCAATGCGAGAAATCGGGGACTCGCACAAAAATCGGGCGGGCCTGTAACAAGGCCTGCCCGTGTGGGCGTCGTATTAAGATGAATACATGCGGCGTCTCATCCTTCTGCTATCGGTCTGTCCCCTGCTGCCTGCCGCCGATCCACCGTCGTTCGAAAAGACGGTGCAGCCGATCCTGGTGAAGTCGTGCACCGGCTGCCACAACGATCGCAACGCGGCGGGAAGCCTGAACCTCGGTCCGTTCACCGCGCCGGCGTCGGTGCTGCAGCAGCGTGACGGCTGGGAACGTATTGTCCAAAAGGTCCGCTCGGGCGAAATGCCGCCCAAGGGCATCCCCCGGCCGCCGCTGGCCGAGATGGAAGCGTTGGTCAACTTTATCAACGGTGAGTTCGAGAGGGCCGACCGCAACGTAAAGCCCGATCCCGGCCGCGTGACCGCCCGGCGGCTGAACCGCGTGGAATACTCCAACACCATCCGCGACCTGCTGGCTGTCGACTTCCGTGCCGAGAAGGATTTCCCTTCCGATGATTCCGGCTTTGGCTTCGACAATATCGGCGACGTACTCACCATCTCGCCGATCCTGATGGAGAAGTATATGCGGGCGGCCGAACGGATCGCCGCGCGGGCCATCGGCGCCGACCCGCTCCCCAAGAAGCCTCTGGAATTTGAGTATCACGCGAAGAACAAGACCATCCGCCGCCCGGACGTGAGCAATATCGAGGCCACTCATTATGTGGAATGGGATGGCGAGTATGTGATCCGCATCGGGCTTCCCGGCGAACGCGCGGCCGACGCCAAGCCCGTCACCATGAACTTCTGGATGGACGGCAAGTTGCTGCATTCGATGCCGGTGGAAACCAAACCGAGCGGGCTGGTGTATTTTAATCCCTACTCGATGGAGGAATTCCGCCTGGTGCTGCCGGCCGGCGATCACGTCTTCCGCGTTGGCTTCGTCAACGATGATTTCGTCGGCACGCTGACGGGCAAGGAAGCCTACAACAACAAGAAGAACAAGTTTCTCGATTCGATCACTTTCGTCGGGCCGTATCCGGCGAAGGTGGAACGGGCCAGCCGCAGGAAGATCCTGACCTGCGATCCGAACACAGGCGCCGCATGTGTGGAGAAAATCGTGTCTGGGCTGGCGCGCCGGGCCTACCGGCGTCCGGTGACGAGGCCCGAAATCGCTTCCCTGATGCGCTTTGTCAACATGGCAAAGGCCGACGGGCAGAACGTGGAACAGGGCATTCAACTGGCGATTCAGGCGATGCTGGTTTCCCCGCACTTCCTGTTCCGCGTTGAGCGAGATCCGGACCCCAACGATCCGGCGCGCGTACATCGCATTTCGAACTTCGAAATGGCGTCGCGGCTGAGCTACTTCCTGTGGAGTTCGATGCCGGACGACGAACTGCTCAGGCTGGCGGAAACGGGGAAACTGGGCACCCCTGCGGTGATGGAAGCGCAGGTGAAGCGGCTGCTGGCGGATCCGCGTTCAGCGGCGCTGGCCGATAACTTCGCCGGGCAATGGCTGGAGACGCGGAATCTGGACAGCGTGAAGCCCGATCCGCAGAAGTTCCCCGAATGGGGCCCGGAGCTGCGGGAGGCAATGAAGACCGAAACGCGGCTGTTCTTTGAATCGATGCTGCGCGAAAACAAGCCGCTGGGCGAATTCCTGGACGCGCGCTACACCTTCCTCAACGAGCGGCTGGCGGCGCATTACGGGATCGCGGGGGTGAAAGGTCCCGATTTCCGCAAAGTGGAGTTGACCACCGAACAGCGGGGCGGCATCCTGAGCCACGCAAGTGTGCTTACCGTTTCGAGCTACCCTACGCGGACCTCGCCCGTGATCAGAGGCAAGTACGTGCTGCAGAACATACTGGGCGTGCCGCCGCCGGCGCCGCCGCCCGACGTCCCGGCGCTTGATGAAACCTCGGTGGGCAACGCCGGATCGCTGCGCCAGCAGATGGAAAAGCACCGCACAAACGCCGTGTGCGCCTCCTGCCACCAGCGGATGGACACGCTGGGCTTCGGGTTGGAAAACTACGACGCCACCGGAAAATGGCGTGCGATGGACGGCAAGTTTCCAATTGACGCGAGCGGCACGCTGCCATCGGGCAAGGGCTTCGCCACGCCGGCCGAGCTGCGGGTTCTGCTAAAGGATGATCTGCCGGAATTTGCGCGCTGCGTGACCGAAAAGATGCTGACCTATGCACTCGGACGCGGCCTTGAACGATATGATAAAAAGACGGTGACAGGCATCACCCGGAAGCTGGCGGAGTCCGGGTACCGGTTCCAGACGCTGGTGCATGAGGTGGTTGGCAGCCTGCCGTTCCAGTCCCGCCGCGGCGAGTTTACGAAATCAGAGAAGGTTGTGGGCAAATCGAAGGAGATCGCAAGCAAATGATGACGCGCAAGTCACTTCCACGACGTACATTCCTGCGGGGTTTGGGCGCCACGGTGGCGCTGCCCTACCTGGACGCGATGACCCCCGCATTTGCAAGCAAAGTGGCCGCGCCGGTGCGCATGGCGTTCGTCTATGTGCCCAACGGCATCGACATGCGCAACTGGAACCTGGACTATGAAGGCAAGTTCGGCGAACTGCCGCGCATTCTGAAACCGCTGGAGCCGTTTAAGAACGACGTGACGATGCTCAGCAACCTGACCCACAACAACGGGCGGGCGCTGCTCGATGGAGCGGGCGATCATGGGCGATGCTGCGGCGCCTATCTCACCGGCGTGCAGCCTCGCAAGTCGGCTGTCGATATCAAGGTGGGCATCTCCTGCGATCAGATTGTGGCGAACAAGATCGGCCACCTCACCCGCTTCCCTTCGCTTGAAGTAGGCATCGAAGACGCGCGCCAGGCCGGCGATTGCGATTCCGGCTACTCCTGCGCTTATACGAATAACCTGGCATGGCGTAGCGAAACGCAGCCCCTGCCGCCGACGCTTGATCCGCGTGCGTTGTTCGAACGGCTGTTCGGCGACGGCGTGGAACTGAGCCCTGAAGCCCGCGCGCGGCAAACGAAGTACCGGCGCAGCATTCTGGATTTTGTTACTGAAGACACGCGCAAGCTGCAGTCGGCGCTGGGCCCCACGGACAAGCGCAAGCTGGATGAGTATCTTTCGTCGATCCGCGAAATCGAACGGCAGCTTGAGAAGGCCGAGAAGGACAACGCCCAGATCAACCCGGGAATGGAAAAGCCCTACGGCGTTCCGGCCGACTTCGCCGAACACTTCAAGCTGATGACCGATATGATCACGGTGGCCTTCCGCGCCGACCTGAGCCGTGTTCTGACCTTCCTTGTCACTCGTGAAGGCACCTCGCGCGCCTATCGCGAGATCGGCATCGCCGACGGCCATCACCCGCTCACGCATCATCGCAATGATCCGGCCATGATGGAAAAGGTGGCGCAGATCAACACCTACCACATGACGCAGTTCGCCGGCTGGGTGGAGAAACTGAAGTCGATCAAAGAGGGCGACTCGACGCTGCTGGACAATTCGATGATCGTCTACGGCGCGGGCCTTTCCGATGGCAACCGCCACACGCATGAAGATCTTCCGACCATCATTGTGGGTTCGGGCGGAGGCGCGATCAAGGGCGGACGGCGGATTCTCTACCGCAAGGAGACGCCGATGTCGAACCTGTTCGTGACGATGATGGACCGCATGGGAGCGCCGGTGGAGTACTTCGGCGATTCCACGGGACGCATCGACGGCCTGGATCTGGCCTAATTCAGTTTGCGGCGGCTGGTGATATCCACCAGCAACTGATCGTGGATGCGCTGAACCACTTCTCTTGCGGCTTGAATCGGCTTGCGGTCGTCAACGGCGGTTTCGTTTGTGAGTTGATCCAGGCGGCGCAGGATCTCTCTCAGCCGGATTTCGGCTTTCTTGAACTGGCCCAGGTTGCGGGCGTTGTTCTTTCCCGGGGCGCGCAGGATCTGATCGCAACGCTCAGTGGCGGCCGCTATTTCGGACAGTGCTGACTGAAAAGCCGCGGTGGAGCCCGCCTGATAAGCCTTGCGCGCGGCATCGATCTGGAGGGAGGCGTGATCGATCTCCTTCTGGTAGCGCTTACGCGGATCATCGCCGGCGGCGAACGCCAGCAGCACCGGCAGGCAAAGCATCAGGATCAGGCGAGGCACGATCATCGTTTTGAAAGCTCTTTGTGAATCACCCGGATCCGCTGCCGGGCTTTGAACTCTTCCTCCGGATTCTTGCCCTGACTCAGTTCGAGAAATTTCTCGTAGCTGGGCAGGGCCTCCTTATACACATGCATGCGATCCAGCACGATGGCCCGGAAGTAGGAGTGTGCGGCCGTGTCCTTGCCCTCGATGGCTCGGGCGCGGTCGAGGGCGGCCAGCGCCTGCGGATAATTTTCCAGCAGAATGAGCACACCGGTGAGTTCGTTCCAGGCTTCCTTGGAATCGGGTTTGATTTGGGCGGCGGTGAAGAACTCGCGCGCGGCGGGCTGGAAGGTGCGCTGATCGCGCAGGGCGCGGCCGTAAAACATTCTAAGCTCGAAATGTTTCGGCTCGGCGGCGACGGACTGTTCAAGAAGCGGCAGCGCCTTGGCCGGCTGCTTCGCTTTCAGGTAGGCGGTAGCCAGGGCAAGGCGGTTGGCCGGAGTGGGCGATTTCTGAAAAGCGCTTTCGAGTTCGGGAACGGCATCGGCGGCATTGCCGCCTTCGAGAAGCAGTTCGCCGAGCCGCTCCCGCGCGCCTGGATCATCGGGAAACTCGCGGTAGATGGGGATGGCCTTGGCGGGCTGCTTAGCCTGTTCGAAAAGGCCGGCCAGTTCGAGAAGGGCACGTTTGAACTCGGCGTCCCCGGCCGCCAGCCGGTAGAGCGGTTCGGCGTCGGCCAGCCGGTTCTGCTTCACCAGGACGCGGGCGAGACCCACGGCCGCCTCCGCCGACTTCGGCTGCGCTTCGAGCGCGGCGCGGTAGGCCGATTCCGCCTTCAGCCACTCACCCGCCGCGGACTGTGCTTCTCCCAGATAGAACGCCGGCCGGTATTCCTTTGGCTTTTTTCCTGAAGCCGATTCCAGCAGCCTTGCCGCCTCTTCCGGCGCCGCCTTCTGGCGCAGCAGGAGAATACCCAGATTCAGCTCTGCTTCATAGAGCCCCGGCTGATCTTCCAGCACCTTGCGATAGGCCTCAGTGGCTTCGCCGTCCTTGTTTTGCAGGCTTAAAGCCAGGGCGAGGTGAAAACGGGCCGCCCAGTCCCTGGCTTCGGCTTCAACAGCCTTGCGGTAGTGTTCCTCGGCCAAGGCATAATTATTGGCTTCCAGGGCCTTGCGGCCTTCGGCGGCGTGATCCACCTGGAACAGGAATGCCAGAAAGATCGCGGCAAACCACGGCATACCCTATAGTGTAGCGGTTGAGGGGCCGCGCAGCTTCAGTTTCTGACGGGGACCTCGCCGAGCGCCCGATGGAACTCCGAATCGGGCATCACCGCAACGAAGTTGTAGCCGTGTACGGGATTGCGTTTCGTTTTCCGCACCGTGTCCAGATCCATGACAGCTTCGCACTCTCCAAACGCATTGACATGAAATACCGCATAGCCCTCGGCCAGAAACGCGGCCGTGTTTTCACAGGCGGCATCGGAGCCATGGTCTTCATAGATGAACAGATGTTCGCGGATGGAATCCCGCAAACGCCGCGCCCCGGACAGCGCCTTCGCCTCGTGCCCCTCCACGTCCAGCTTGATCACCAGGGCCCCGGCATCTTTCCAGCGCAACTGATCGATGAGCCCATCAAGGCTCACCGTCACCACGGGAACGCCCACCGGTTCAGTCGTCGCCCTTGCCATGGCGTGCGCCTTGGGACCGAAGTCCTGAATGAAGACACGCTCTCCGCAGGTATCGGAAATGGCGAAATGCAGGGCGCGGAAACGGTATTGGTTCAGTTCGACCGTCTCCAGAAGTTTGTGAAAAGTGGAGGGATTGGCCTCGACGGCCGCCACCCTCGGGCAGCCGATCTCGGAACTGGACACGATCGCGCTCCAGTATCCGAAATTCGCCCCGCAGTCGAGAAATGCCCATTCGCGCCCGTTCATCAGCGACGCCGCGAACTCGATCACATGGCGGATCTCCGGCTCATATGGCCGTTGGCCGATCATGACCGGCCCCCAATAGGGCTCGAACGTCTGGACGCGCATCCAGGCATTCTCGGCAACCTGCGCCCGGCAGAACGTCTCGCCCGGCAGCAGATAGCGGTTTGTCAGACGATAGGCCGTCCCCAAACCCTTTTTTCCCAATGGCGCGGTGAGCAGCGCTTCCACGCGGGAAACCGCCAGGCACATGGCTCCGTAGAGCCCGCTTTCATTGACAACTTGATGCGAATTCACTCATCTCCCCCACCCGCAAAAATCGTGCGAAGGGGCGAGAGGCGTTAGATCAGATTAATCCGTGACCTGTTCGAGGATGGCGAAATCGCCGGGATTCCAGGCCTGCGCGATGAGGAAGAGCTTCCCGTTGTATTCCCTCATCACGGCGTTGTGGATGTGCTGGAAATTCGCCAATCCCAGATCCTCCTTCGGCATCACAGTGGAGACCAGCTTGTCATCTTCGAAGATGTAGATCGGGGCGCCCTTGCTGCGGTCCGGCCCGTGCAGCGATCCCACCACCAGATACTTGCCGTGATAATAAGTGTCACAGGGGAACGAACCGAGCGGCATCTTCAGAGTTTCCATGTACTGCCCGTAACGCGTGTAGCGTTCGATCTCCGAATTCGGGCGGTCAGCGACATCGACGCGTTTGGTGCCCGGAGGCACCGTAATGCCATGACCAGTGCCAAGCTGCCCCTGCCCTGTGCCGCGGCCGCCAAAGGCCAGATCATGCCAGGCCGCCCTGAAGGCGCTTCCGGGCTGAATCTTCGCCGTCAGAACGAAGTCCAGGTTGGAGTAGCCGGTGGAAACGTAATACATGCCATCCAACTGTTCGACGTCGGTGGGAATGAAGCTGCCTCGCCCGGCGAAATAGTCGGTGGCGATGGGATGGCCCATGTCGGTGCCGCCGGCCGGAGTCTTAAGGGTATGCACTAGTTTGCCATCAAGCGTGGTGGTGTAGACGCTGGCCGAACCATTGCCCGGAAACGCCAGGTAGGCCGTGCCGTCGGGCGCGTTCCAGATGGTGGTGTTGTGCAGATTCGTGCCCTTCATCGCAGGGTCGGTGTCCACCATGCGCGTGGATTTCATGTCGGCGCTGATCTGGATGATGCCGGCGCCGGGCAAGGAAAAGTAAGTTTCGCCCTTGCCGGAACGGCGGTCGATGGCAAAGCCGCCATGCGCGGCTTTCAGCACCTTCTGCGCCTCAGCGGGCAGATGGCTGGAGGTGTACATCACACGGAACTTCAGCTTGCCGTTGCCGCTGGCGCCGCCGTTCTGCGCCGGCGCGGTGGTGGTGAGCAGCCAGCCGGCGGTGAGCACCGCCAGGAAGAGTGCATTGATGGTGAATCGCTTCATTCTTCGGGAAGTATACAACGGTTTCGTGCTGCAACGGCGCCGTACCGCCGGATCGGTCTTGCCGCCGGCGCTGACAAATCTGGCAGAGACATTCCGCGCCTGTTCGATGTCACCCGCTCCAGCGGCGTAGGCAATCAACTGCCCGGCAAGGGGGCCGGCGCCTGAATCACGAGTCGCCATTCAAACCATTCAGGTCGTTGGCAAAAGCGCAGACCGTAGGCAGGACGGCGCCCGGATTCGATTCGACGACATGGGTCCTCAAGATTCAGCGGGATGCCGGAATTCGTTCCAGCATCAATTTGGCACAGGCGCGGCCTCGCCGTGCTACATTGCAAAGGATATGGCAAGCCGAAGCGTCAATCGCGTTACTCTGCTCGGGAATCTGGGCAAGGACGCAGACACCAAGTTTACTCCCAGCGGCATCGCCCGCACGACGTTTTCCATCGCCACCACAAGGCGGATCAAGGACGGCCAGACAGGGGAATGGAAGGACGAGACCGACTGGCATAACATCGTGCTGTGGCGCTCGGAGAACGTCGCCAACTACCTGACCAAGGGCAAGCAGGTATACGTGGAAGGGCGGCTGCACTCGCGCTCCTACGACGATAAGGACGGCAACAAACGCTACGTGACCGAAGTAGTGGCCGAGGATGTGATCCTGCTGGGCGGACGCGGAGAGTCGGGCGGCGGAGAGATGATGGGACAGGGCGGCGGTGTGGTATCCATGCCACGAAGCGCCGGCGCGCCGCGGCCGATGACACAGACTTCCGCTGAACCGCAGTTTCCGGAAGTGGTGTCCGACGACGACGTTCCGTTTTAAAACGGCGGGGCCTGATATACTGCCTCCACCCGAGACACCGTTTCGGGAACTCTCATTGGAGGTAACAATGAAATTTCTGTCCACGTTTTCCGTTCGTCCAGGATGTTGGCAGGAGGCCGCATCCCGCTTTCTCACCGGCAAAGCCGAGCCGCCGGCGGGCATCAGGCTTCTTGGCAGGTGGCACAACACCGACTTGAGCGGTGGATTCTCGCTGATTGAAACCGACGATCCAGCCGCCGCATACGCATTTTCGACCCAGTGGTCCGATGTGCTGGAGATGCACACGCACCCGGTGGTGGAAGACGCCGACGCCGCGCCCGCACTGGCCAAGCGGTACGGAGGGCAGTAGGCCGCAAGGTCAGGCTCCTGTGGGAGGGAGTTCACGGGATTCCCTCCGCCCTCTGACAATCAGTGGATCACCCTATCTCAAATTAAGCCGATTCCTGCGAAACTCCCGGAGGCGACGCGGGTTAGGATGGTTGAAGGGGGAAACGGGGAACAAGATCCCTCAACGCCAACCTATGAGATCAACTATCAGAATCTTCGCGGCGGCAAGTGTGTTCACAGCTCTTTCCGGTCTGTACGTATTTGCTCAGGAGGACGAGAAGGAACTGCAGACGCCCCACGCCGAGTGCGCGTTTCTCGGTCCGCAGGGCCAGCGATTCAGGAAAGGTCCGGACCACACCTTCAGCCGCCAGACCGTGGAAGTGGCGGCGCGGCTGCCGCTTTCAAGCAAAGAGGGCGCGTCGCGGGCCGCCGCCG
This sequence comes from Bryobacteraceae bacterium, assembly GCA_033762895.1. Taxonomy (GTDB): domain Bacteria; phylum Acidobacteriota; class Terriglobia; order Bryobacterales; family Bryobacteraceae; genus CADEFT01. Next base: position 24,452 of record JANRLE010000203.1, read on the forward strand.
ATCCGAACAACGTGATTGACCGGCATCTGTCCCAGATATGGAAGGATGCGGGAGTAACACCAGCGGCGCGGACCAGCGACTATGAATTCATCCGCAGAGTCACGCTGGACCTGACAGGCCGGGTTCCGGCCGTGCAGCGGGTGCAGCAATTTGTTGCCGATTCGAGCGCTGACAAACGGACCGCCTTGGTGGACGAACTCATCGGTTCTGAGGCGTTCACCGACAAATGGACCATGTACTTCGGTGACTTGCTGGGCAACACGTTACGTACCACGCAAGTGGTCCGCTACGCCGACGGCCGCAACGCCTTCCATGGCTGGATCCGCACGGCTGTAGCGGAAAACAAGCCATTCGACCGCATCGCCACGGAGCTGATTTCCGCTGCCGGCGACAACAGCTACGAGCGGGGGGATCTGAACTGGATCGTCGGCGGCTTTGTCACCGGCGGCCCGGTGCAGGACATCTGGGATCAGATGGCGGTGAATACGGCGGAGACGTTCCTTGGACTTGGTCATCTGAATTGCGTGGCCTGCCATGACGGCCGCCGTCACCTGGACACACTGAGCCTGTGGGGCAAATCAGCGACGCGGCTGCAGGCGTATCAACTGTCCGCATTCTTTGCTGGCACGGATCTGGTGCGAACGCGGGTCGGAGAACGGGCCACGCCTTACTACTGGAGCGTGCGTCCCGCGGCCGCGGCGGCGCGGCGGGAATACAATCTCAACACGACCACCGGAAACCGGCCCGAGCGCAGAGCGGTGGGCACGATGCGCGTGGTGGCGCCCGAATATCCTTTCTCTGGAGCCACACCGGCCTCGGGTGAGAGCCGTCGCGTGGCGCTGGCGCGCTTTATCACCACCGACGCGCAGTTTGCCCGCAGCGCTGTGAACCGTATCTGGAAAGAGTTCATGGTGAAGGCATTCGTGGAACCGGTGGACCAGTTCGACCCGGCCCGCCTCGATCCCGACAATCCGCCCCCTGACCCATGGAAGCTGCAGCCCAATCAGCCGTGGCTGCTTAACGCCCTGGCCCAGGAGTTTTCCGGCGCGATGAAGTTTGACCTGAGAAAGCTGATGCGGACGATTGTGCTTTCAGAGGCGTATCAGCTTTCCAGCCGTTATGAAGGCGAATGGAATCCGGCCTGGGAAGATACCTATGCCCGCAAACTCGTGCGTCGGTTGATGGCCGAGGAGATCCACGACGCTGTGGTACAGACCAGCAACGTTCCGGTGAACTATAACGTTGCCGGACTGGGCCGGCTGTCGTGGGCGATGCAACTGCCGGACGTGGTGAACGTGCCCGGCGGCGCAGCCACTTCCTGGCTGGACAGCTTCATGCGCGGCAATCGTGATGATGAAGACCGCAGGCGGGAGGGGTCAGTGCTGCAGGCGCTGAACCTGATGAACGACACCTTCGTGATCACCAGGACCAGGGCGGGCGGCGCGGCCAGCGCCAACCTGGCGCGCCAGGCGCTGAACCAGGGATCCGATGACCAGCTTGTGAACCTCCTGTTTCTGACCGTGCTTTCGCGAAATCCCACCGATGCGGAAAGAGCGGCAGCGCTCACCGCGATCCGGTCAGGCAACCGTCAGCAGAAAACGGAAGACCTGTTGTGGGCGCTGTACAACAAAGTCGATTTTTTCTTCAACTACTAAGGAGCCGCCGTCATGAAAGGACAACACAAATTCGATCGTTTCGTGGAGCGGAATCCCCACTCGCACAAATTCTTCTTTGAGCGGCCGTTTCACACGCGCCGGGACTTCTTCCGTCTGGCCGGGGCCGGCTTGAGCGGCTTCTTCGTCAGTTCCAGGGCGGCTCGCGCCAATGTGGGCGACGTGGTGAGCCGTGGTAACCCGCAGTTGCTGAACAAAGCCGACAACGTCATCTTTATCCTGCTGCCGGGCGCGCCTTCACACACGGATTTGTTCGATCTGAAGTTCCTCGACGGAACTACGCCGGCGAGTTTCAAGCCGGAGACGATCAACGGCATTCAGTGGCCCACCGGCATCCTGCCGAATCTGGTAAACACGCTGCCCGACATGGCCGTGGTGCGCAGCGTCCGGTCCTGGGCGTTGCAGCATCAGTTGGGCCAGGCGTGGGCGCAGATCGGCCGGTCACCGGCGGCGGCGCTGGGCGACATCGCTCCCAACGTGGGCAGCATTGTGGCGGTGGAAAAGCACGCCGAGCGCAAGGTTTCCGACACCTTTCCCACGTTCCTCGCGCTGAACGCCAACGACGCGATCGGCTCCGGCTACCTCACGGCCGCCTACGCGCCGGTGAAGTTCGTTCCGGCGCAGGCGGGCTTTCCCGATACGCAGAATCCGGATGGCCAGGTCCGCTTCCAGGCCAAGTGGGACCTGTTGAACGCCCTTGACGGGGCGCTGCGGACAAACTCACCCGTCAGCCCCGAGTTCACCGACTACGAGGGCTTCTATCGTGACGGCAGGGGCATGATGTTCAACCCGCAAGTGGACCGGGCCTTCCGTTTCACTCCCGAAGAGGCAGCCCGCTACGGGACCTCGGGCTTCGGCAACGCCTGCCTTATCGCCAACAAGGTGTTGGCCGAACGCGCCGGCACACGCTACGTGCAGATCAACTTCGGCGGATGGGATCACCACGACGACATCTACGACCGGCTTCCGCCCATGGCCGGCCAGTTGGATAAGGGGCTTTCCACTTTGATCAGCGATCTGAAGGCGAACGGGCTATTCGAACGGACGCTGGTGGTGATGATGGGCGAGTTCGGGCGGACGGTGGGGCGGCTAACCTCACAGGGCGGCCGCGATCACTTCCTGCAGCAGTTTGCGGTGGTGGCGGGCGCCGGCGTCAAGGGTGGCCGCGCGATTGGCGCCACGGACGCGCAGGGATCGGAAACAACGGAGTTCGGATGGTCGCGCGAGCGTGACATCCGCGCCGAAGATTTCCTGGCCACCATCTATTCCGCGATCGGAATTAACTACACCAACATCCGCTATGACGATCCGTTCAAGCGCGGCTTTGAGTATGTGCCGTACGCGGACCAGGATTTGTACGGGCCGGTAAATGAGCTCTGGTCCGCGTAGTCAGAACGAAAGCGGCTAGCGGCCTTCGCTTGAGGGCGGCACCAGCCCCTTGATGCGCATGTAGGTCACAATGTTGCCGTAGTGCTCATTGGAGTGACTGGTGTTCAGATTCAACAGCGAAAGGTTCGTGAAGTCGCGGCCGAACATCTTCTTGGCGCCGGCGGCGTTTGCGTCCGTCATCGCGGCGTAGACGCTGTCACAATAAGCGGTGGCATCCTTTAGTGCCTGGACCAGGTCGGCCTTGGCCGTCTTGCCCTTCTCGATTCCGGGATTTGGGTTCTTCTCGCCCTTCACGGCCGAGCAGAACATGTTGTTGGCGTCGGCCAGGTGGCCAACCAGTTGTCCGAACGAGCGGACGCCTTCCACAGGTTTGAACCCGTAGTTCTCTTCAGGCATTTTCTCGGCGGCTTTCACGATGTTGTTCTTCACCCCATCGTAAAGCCCCTTGGTGCTGGTGCTCAGTGGGTTCTGGGCGCTGAGCGCTCCAGTAAACAGAAGCAGGGTAGCGAGGGTTGTTTTCATACCCGCGAATTATCGCACCCGAACGCTGCTCGCTGAATGAACGAAGCTTAAGCGAAGATCTCGCGGATCGGTTGACCGTGATCGGTGACCGGCACCGGCCTGTCGCCGGCGTACAGGTTTTTCGACGGATCGATGCCCAGCGCGCAATGAATCGTCGCGTGAAAATCGGGGACCGTCACTGGCCGGTCCACCACGTTCTTTGCGAGTTCATCGGTGGCGCCAATCGCGCGGCCGGTGCGCAGACCTGCGCCCGCCAGCACCATACTGAAGGCTTCGGACTGATGGCCGCGTCCGCCGCCCGAATCGAACTCCGGCGGTCGGCCGAACTCGGTGGCAATCACCACCAGCGTCGTATCCAGCAGCTTATTCTTCTCCAGGTCCAGCAGCAGGGTGGCGAAGGCCTGATCCAGATCCTGAATCAGCAGGTGCTGCTTCAACTGTCCCTCGTTGTGGGTGTCCCAGCCCGAGCCGTTGAGGAAGTTCAGATTGAAGGAAACCTCCACGAAGCGCACGCCGGACTGCACCAGACGGCGCGCCAGCAGGCATCGTTGTCCGAATTCGCCGCCATAGGATTCGCGCAGCGAAGCCGCCTCGCGCTGCAGATCGAAGACGTTCACAAAACGCGGGCTGGCCAGGCGGAATCCCTGCCGGCTGATGGCGGCCTGGCCCTGGATCATACTGTCCCCGGGATGTGCCTGCGCAAAGCCGTCGCGCATCTTCGCCAGCAGCGTTTCCCTGCGGTCCTGCCGGTTCAGGCTGACATCGGGCGGGCGAATCAGACCGTTCGGTCCGGTTTCAATCTGCGTGAGGTAGATGTAGCCGTACCTTGCGCCGAGAAATCCGGGATCGCGCGTGATGTTGGGGTAGCCCATCACTACGTAGGCCGGAATGTCTTCAGACTTCGCGCCAAGCTGCTGCGAGACGATGGAGCCGATGGACGGGTATTGAATGGTGCCGCTTGGCAGGCGTCCGGTATGGACAAGATTGGCCGCGGCCGCGTGTTCGGCATTGATCAGGTGCGTGACGGAGCGGACGACGACCGTGCGATCCATCAGCGGCGCCGAACGCTTCAGATGCTCGCACACCTTGACGCCGGGGATCGCCGTATCAATCGAATCGTAGTAGGAACCGGGCTTGGTCCTGCCGTCGCCGCGGCGCTTGGGATCGAACGTATCCATCTGCGCGGCGCCGCCGCCCAGCCAAAGGAAAATGCACGCGTCGGCCTTGCCCTTGGGGAACGGCTTGGTTTCGGTGGCGGCATGCAGCGGACTCGCCGCCAGCGCGGCGGACTTCAGAAGATCGCGTCGTGTGAAGTTCATGGCGTGTTCTCTCCCCTACGGCAGCACAACGAATTCGGGCGAGTTGATCAGCGCCCAGAGGGTGTCTTCAAACCGCTCGCGGAATTCCGGAGTCAGCCGCTTGGTGGGCTGATCGCCCATGCGCAGCCGGCGCTCCTCCTCCATGCGGATCAGCGTGGCTTCGGCGCTGAGGTGATTGGACCAGGAGACACGGCTGTCGGTTTTCCTTTCATTCCTCACGGCCTCTGCGCCCTGCACTCTGCGGCCCGCGTAGTGCGGTTTCAGAAGCTCAACGAAGGTTCGTGATTCTTCCGGCTTGGGCAGCCGGCTGAGCACGCGCAGAAACGATTCTTCTATCAGTTTCTCGAGCGGAAGATCCGACATCGCCAGTTCCGTGAACGCGCTGTCATCGGAAAGCCGCGCGATGCGCGTGCCAAGCACTCCGTTAGCCAGAATCAGCGTCTGCATAGGAGAAGGCGCGTCGTCACGGACGGTGGCCGGATTCTGGCGCGACTGGCGCCACCCGTAGGTGGTCATCACATCGACGATGGACTGCGCGATCGGCAATGCCAACGCGGGCCGGTCCCGTTCGTTGGAAAGCGCCGTCATCTGCCAGGACCGCGACGGGCGCCCCATATTCAGGAACTGTTTGGGAGCGCGGTCACCGGCCGGATTCAAATTCATCTCCTCGCACTCAAACGGCTTGCCCGCCGCCAGGTGAAGCGAATCCACAAGCTGTTCGGCGGTCATGCTGCGGCGCGCCGGTCCGGCGAACAGGCGGCGGTCCGGGCTGTTCATTTCCGATGCGTCACCAACGGGCCGGCGTTGATAAAGATCGGACGAGAGGATGAGGCGGGCAAGATGCTTCATGTCATAGCCGCTCATCATAAACTCGCGCGACAGATAGTCCAGCAGTTCCGGATGCGACGCCTTGCCGCGCGCCCAGTCATCCACCGGTTCGAAAATTCCCACGCCCAGATAGCGCTTCCAGACGCGATTCACCACAACCTTGGTGAAGCGCTCATTGTCGGGCGAGATGATGAACGCGGCCACCTGGCGGCGGGTGGGCAATGCTCCGCTGCCCGGCAGTTCGGCGCTATCGGCGTGCGCGGCCAGGCTGTCGAACGGCCATGCGGGCGCGATCTCTTCCCCAGCCTTCAACGCGATGGTGACCATCGGCTTGCGCCCGCCCTCTTTCACCGGCACCGTGCTGGTGGCCGGCAGTTTCACGGGCTTTCCGTCCAGCATCGCCGACAGACTGAAAAGGTCCTTCTGCTTGAAGGGATGGAACGGGGCGTCATGGCAGCGGGCGCACTGCATCCGCTGGCCCAGAAACGCCTGCGCAACGATGTCGGCTTTTGCGGCCATGGGCGCGTCGTTGAGCGTGGCCTGGGAAAACGCTGCCGGCGCGCCCAGATACACGCTGCCCTCCATCTGGATCAATTCAGCGGCGAACCGGTCAAAGGGGATGTTGTCGGAAAATGACTGGTGAATCCAGTAGCGGAACGGGCCTGTATTGTTGAGATCGGGTTTGAGGATGCCGGGATTCTCGGCCAGCACGTCCTGCCAGTAGCTCACCCAGTGGTCGGCCCAACCCGGGCTGTCCAGCAGGCGGTCGATCGCCTTTGCGCGGCGCTGCTGGGGGGCATCGGCCAGAAACTCGCGAATGGCGGCCGGCGTGGGGATCACACCCGTGACATCCAATGTCAGCCGGCGCAGGAACTCCACATCCGGGATCGGCCCGGTGGGAGACACTTTCGCCTCCGCCAGCCTGTCGCCAATAAATGCGTCAATACTCGAACGGGCCGGCGCGGCCCTGGTTTTCAGATACGCGCGTACTTTTTCGTGGCGGCGCTTCCATTCGGCCACCGTTTCCTCACTCACCTGGCGGCGGCGCGCAACATCGGCAGCCCCGTGCCGGCGATCCGAAGCCGCGACGTAATCCTCCCAGGCGGCATCGGTAAGAAGCGGCGCATCGGCCGGGCCCAGCAGGCGATCCAACCCGCCTTCACTCGAATAGGAGACCGCCAGTTCACCGGGGCTGGGATACAGACCCTTGCCGCCAATCACGGCGATCACGGCAAAATCGTGCTCTGCGCCGTCCAGGGTGACATTGATCAGCGCATCCTGATGGGGATAGGCGGCCGGACGCAGCGGCGTGCCGTCGCGCACCACCTCCGGCGGCACCGGATCGTCGCCGGTGGTGTTCGGTTTCTGCGCCTTGTTGCGGGCCACCTCCCTGCCGTCCACAAAGAAGGCGGCGGCTCCGCGGGAGCGCAGCCGGAACCGGTACTGGCCCGCGGCAAAGGCGCGCCGGTAGGAAGCCTTCAGGATAAACGGCGTCGAGCGGTCCTGGGCAATTGCGTTGGCCGAAAATCGCGTAGGAGTCCTGACGAACGCGAACGCGGGTTCGCTGTAGATTTCCGTCCGAAACGAGGCATCGGGTTGAAACTCGCTGCCTGTGGGAACCGATTCGAAAAGCTCCACCTTCACGGGCAGTTCCTGCGCGGAAAGCACCGGCAGCAGGCACATGGCTAGAGCGAGGCGTCGGGTGACACGATTCATTGCGAAGCCATTATATAAGATGGGGAATATGGATACAGCGCCGGACGGCTTTCTCCATCCGCTGAATCTGCAACGCGGACACATCCGCTACTTCCCTGTGGTGCCCGGACGCGTCGAATTCGCCATCGAAGTGCGGCGCGCCATCCTTCGCGACCAGCCGCAAGTGGTGGCCGTGCAGTTCCCTTCGTTCTACCAGCCGCTATTGGATGAGGCCATCGCCAGGCTGCCCGAGTTGTCCGTGATTCTCACCGCCGGCGACGACGAGGACGACAACGTCTATTATCCGATTGAACCCACTGACCCGTTCGTGGAGGCGATTCGAACCGCGCAGGAGATCGGGGCGCAAGTAATGCTGGTGGAGCCCGACGCCATGGATCCGCGGCTTACCCACGCCAACCGCTACCCCGATTCCTACGCCATCCGCCGCACGGGACTGGAAAAGTATGTGGAAAGCTGCCGCCTCTTTCCCCCGGAGCGGACTACGGGATCGATGATGCTGGGCTCCGGCATCGCCTACCGCTTGCAGGGGACCAACCCGCTGGCGCCCACCATGGCCGTCGTGTCGCTGCATGTGCTGGAAGCGGTGCTGGATGCCATGGAAGAGCCGCAGCCCGAACCCGAGCCTCCGCCCGGCAGCTTCGAACTGCGGCTGGTGAATCCGCATCCGGACTGCCTTGCCGAAATCACCGCCGAAACTCCCTTCCTGCAGGAACGCTACAACCGCTACCGCGAGGATCCGCTGCCCCACCGGGGCGAACCACTGCTGGACCGGCCCAAGGTGCAATACGACCTGCTGAAAGAAGCCGAGGAAAGCTACCGCGCCATCACCGGCGACGTCATTGCGCATTGGCAGCGGCGCGCAATCGCCAAGTTCAGCCGCAACCTGGCGGCCACCGGCGGGGACCTGATCGCGGGCCTCTACGATCTCACCGTGGCCGCACGCTCGGTGGTGGACGATAACTACGCCTGGGAAGTGTGGCAGACGGCGAACCGGTACCCACCGCAGCGCGACGTTTGCGAAATCGAGACGGTAACGCTGTCGGCGTCCGAGGTTTTCCTCGACACAAGGAAACTCCGCATCCGCCGCCGTCTTCCCCGCCCCAAGCAACTCTCGCGCCCATGGAATCTCAAGCCGCGTAAGAAGGAAAAACGGCCCGGTGAGTGGGCCGAATCACTGGATGGCGATTCCATCTGCTCTTACCCGCCCGAAGACCTGCTGGTGGAAGGCTACGCCGAATTCCTGAAGCAGAAGGCCAAGTCGATCCTCTCCTCCGAACCCACCCGGGTGGAACCGTTCACCTCTTCCCTGCTCGATGGCATCGACCTGCGCGAGACCGTCCGCAACTGGCACCAGCGCAAGATCTACGTGAAACAGACGCAGCGGCTGGCCGGCGACGTGGGCGCCGTTGTCATCATTTTTGATGAAGACCGCGACAACCGTTACACCTTCATGACCACCTGGCTCGGTGAGAATCAGAACGAGTCCGACATGTCCTTCTATTCCACTGAGCCGTTCCACCAACTGGTGGGACCGGGAATCGGACGGGCCGAATACGGCGGCCTGCTGATGGCGCTGCCACCGCGCCGGATGTACGACGTATGGAACGACCGGGACTACGATTTTGCTGAGTCGAAGCCGGAAAGACTGCTGCTGGCGGCGCTCGACTACACGATACAGCCCTACGTCGTGTACGTCGCCGCCAAGCCCCCGCGGTCCATTTTCCGGTCTATCGCCGCTCACCTGGGGCGAAAGATTTTATACATCCCGCTGGGCCAGTTGTCACCGGCAAAATTGAAGAAGGTCCGGGTGGTGCACGTCCTGGACGGCCATCACCGCCGCAATCTCGCGAAAGAATACATCTGGTAGCGGTTGGTCACCCGACGCACTCCAAAATGTAGTACTTCTTACCGTCCTTAACGATTTGGCCGGTGATCGTCCACTCCCGGCCATCTGCCAGGTAGACCCTCCGGTAGGAATCGTATTCCACGTTGATCTGGCGGTCCAGCCGTGTGCACTCCACCTCGCGGGTGTCCCCTGGCGACCAGGAATCCCGGACCACAGAAAAGGGGTTCATGAGGATGATTATAGCGGGGAAACACCCGGTAAGAATTGGGGGAAGGGGGAGGGATTTTCCTCATACACCCTGTCGGAAAGTAAGGGTAGGAAAGAATTACAAGGGGTTAGAATAGTACGGATCAGAACGAATGTACTAGAAATCAATGCTTTACGGAATTGGACCCTCGATTGCAAAGAGAGTAGCGTGTATGACAATTGGAATGGCTCAAGGAACAAAGGTTGTTCCTCTTCCAAGTCCCCGTGTGTGCCCCAACCGTTTGTAGTTGCCTGCCACTAGCAACATCTATACACCCTGCCCAACCGCTTCCTTGAGCCAAGGATTCAGAGACAGCAAGGCCGCCGCAGACCAGAAAGCGGCGATCTTGCCTCTCTGGCTTCAACTGCCGGGCGATACATCAAACCGTAGCCATATATTCCAGGAAGTGCCGGGCATAGCGTTCCAGCGTTGCCGCGTCGGGGCCATCGATGAGCGGCGAGCACATCTCGTAAGCGATTGATCCTGTGTAGTTTGCTTTTCTCAGCGCGGTGAGAAAAGGCCGGTAGGCGATGAAGCCTTCGCCCATCGGAACGGCCACCACGTTCGGGGTGTGCCTGGTGTAGTTCACCAGCGCAGAGTCATACCTGTAACGCGGGCGAAGCTGATAGTCGGCAATCGTAGTGTGAACCATGTGGGGCGCCAGCGCCTCGGCAGCCACCACCAGGTCGTCGCCATGCAGCGCCGGAGCCCAGGCATCGAACATGGCGCGGCAATTGGGCTGATCCACGGCGCGGATCAAGTCCCGGAAACTCTCGTAGCCCACCCCTATGTCATGGTGGTTCTGTACCCCTAGAGTGACGCCGAAGTCCGCCGCCCGGCGGGAACACTCCGTGAGAGTGTCGATGATCAGACGCCACTGGCGGGAAAAGTCGGCCGCCGGATTCTCGTATCCAGTGAAGATGCGCACGGACTTGGCGCCCACATCCTGTGCCAGCCTGGCCAGTTCGGTGAGGTAGAGCGTCTGAATCTCGCGATGCGGCACCTCGCCGTGTTCCATGTCGGCCGTCAGGTTGTTGTAGCCTGCCAGCACCACATGCTCCAGTTTGTACTTGTCCAACAGGAGCCGGAGCCGGGTTCGTTCCGCGGGCCCGTAATCCAGCACCGACAGATGGGGCCGCTTGGCCATTAGCATCACGCCCTGAAAGCCGAGGCCGGCGGCCTTGGCGATGAAATCCTCCACGCTGAGGAACGCCTGGCCCCACAGGCCGGCATAGCTGACCGAATGCAGTAGTAGCGGATTCATACTCATTGCAGCCCCAGGAGTCTGGCCGGATTTTCCTTCACAATCCGGTTGATCTGTTCCACGGTAACACCTTCGGCGCGCAGGCCGCGAAAGACCTGTTCGAGGCCATCGGGATGAAGCGGGTTGCCTGCCTGGCCAAAGTCGGAAGAGAGAATCACGGACTGCCAGCCCACTTGGCGCATCGCCCCGGCATACTGTTTGAAGCTGAAGGATTTACTGTTGCCAACCACGGCGTTGGAAACGAACTCCACAAAGGCGCCCGCCGCACCCGCCTCGCGCATCTGGGCCGCCGTCATGGAAACCGGCGCCAGCATGCCGTGGGTCACCACAATTTGCTTCACGCCGCGCGCCCTGGCCTCCCGCACCAGCATCAGCACTTCACTCGGCGTGGAATGGCCGGTGGCCAGCACCAGGTTGTGTTTGGCGATCAGGTCCAGCACCTCCCGCACTTCGGGCAGCAGCTTTCCGCCGCCTGAGACCGGGGCGAACCTGCGGTTTTCCTTGAGCGTACGAACCTGGTTTTCCGAATCGAATGTCGGCATCCAAACCACGCGGCCCAGTCCGCCCTTCACCCTCGTCATCCGCTCCACAGCCGCCGGATTTACGCCGCCCACGGTGAGATTGAGGGCGATGCCACCAAAGACTTCAATTCCGGGCGTCTGCCGGCGGGCGAAGAATGCCCAGGCTTCGGTGGGCTCATAGTGATTTTTCAACACCAGGCCGCGGAATCCTTTTTCCTTGGCCAGTTTCACCAGGGAAAGCCCGTCGATGGACCGGGCGGTGCTGTCGGGATCACAATGGGCGTGGATATCCACCACGCCATCGAGTGTCTGCGCCGCCGCCGCGGTCACGGCCAGAAAGAACATGAACGGGATCAACCTCGGCCTCCTGTTAGACTGGATTGTATGGGAAAACAATACGCGGCCCCGCCGCCGATGTCGATCGACGTGAACAAAACGTACGTCGCGACGTTTGAAACCTCGCGTGGCAAGATTGTTTGTGAACTCTTTGCCAAGGACGCGCCGAAGACGGTGAACAACTTTGTATTCCTTGCCAGAGATCAATTCTACGACGGCACGGTGTTTCACCGCGTGATCAATGATTTTATGGTGCAGGGAGGCTGCCCGGAAGGAAGCGGACGAGGCAACCCGGGCTACCGGTTTGAAGACGAACTGAAGTCGAACCCCAACCGGCACTGCGTGGGCGCGCTCTCGATGGCCAACGCCGGCCCGAACACCAACGGCAGCCAGTTCTTCATCACGCACGTGGTGTGCGATTGGCTGGACGGCAAACACACGGTGTTCGGCAAGGTGCTGGAAGGCCAGAGCGTCGTCAACGCCGTGAAGCAGGGCGACACGCTGGTAAGCGTGAAGGTCGAAGAGCGGTAGCCGGGAGGCGAGCCGCATGCACCGCTATCGGGTGGTGACCAACTGGACCGGCAATCTCGGTACGGGCACCTCAGCCTACCGGGCCTATTCGCGGGATCATGAGATCAGCGGCGACGGTAAAACCGCACCAATCCGCTGCTCTTCCGATCCCGCCTTCCGTGGCGATGGACAAAGGTACAATCCTGAGGAACTGCTGGTGGCGGCGCTGTCAACGTGCCACATGCTATGGGTGTTGCATCTGGCCGCCGATGCCGGCATTGTAATATCGGATTACCGCGACGAAGCCGAGGGAGAAATGGAAGAGCAGTTCCAATCGGTGACGCTACGGCCGAAGATGACGATCACCGATGGCGCCCGCATCGCCGACGCCGAAGCCATTCATCACCGGGCACATGAGTTGTGCTTCATCGCGCGCAGCGTCAATTTCCCCGTCCGCTGTGAGCCGGAGATTCACCTGTTGCGCAGGTAATCCAAATAAAAGCCCAGCCCGCCGGAATACTTTTCCCCTGACGGCCCCTGATCATTGAGGCCCCAGTGATAGTCCAGGTATTCGACTTTCGACTTGCCGGACTCGAGGAAATCACCCTTCCCGTCCGGCGCGTACCGCGCAAGGAAAGCCTTCAGCACGGGGAAATCGCCGCCGTACCATTTGAAGATGGAACTGACGCGGGCCACCCGCGCCTTGGGATCGAACACGTTCAGCCTGGGATCGGCCAGCCAGTCGCGGGTGTTCGCCTCCAACTGCGCCTCAAGCCGTTCGGCTACGTAGGCTTCGCGCCTCAACGGGGGGCATCCGCGCGCGGCGCACACCAGCACGGCGTGGATCCTTGGATCGCCCATGGTCCGCAAACGGGTCTCGATGGCGTCCAGCGACGTTGCCCGTCCGTTCACCATGTGGCGCGCCTGGGTAAACGGCTTCTTCGTCTTCCAGATGCTCTCCACGGGGTAGTGGGTGAGGATCCAGCGGATGGTGAGCGCGTTGTAGGCGTTGATGAGAACGGACTTGGTCTCGGCGGGTGAGGAATCCGCCCAGGGCCCGGCAACAGCGGACAGATACTCGTCCAGCGCCGCCAGGTCCCCCGACGCCTTCCATGCCTTGTAATCGACGCGGGACTCGGCGTTGACGTACTTTTTGAGCAGCGTATCCCACGCCGAATGATCGAGCGCGGCGGCTGGCATCGCAGCGAGAAGCAGTAGCGTGATCATGACCCCAGCGCCCCCTGTATACTCTACTTTTCTATGGTAATCCTTGCGCTATTCACGGCCGCGCTCTCCGCGCAGATGGGGCCGAAACAAATCCACCCGGCGGTGCAGCAACTGGTGGAAGGAATCTCCCCGGCGCGCATTGAAGCCTCCATGCGGACCCTGGTGTCGTTTGAGACGCGGGGCAACTTCACAGAAACCACGCATCCCACCAGGGGCATCGGCGCGGCCAGGCGCTGGATCCATGACCAGTTCCGGAGCTACAGTTCGCGTCTGGATGTTCGCTACGACTCTCGCAAGGTGGGCCGCCAGGGACGGATCTTTCGCGACCTGGAGGTGGTGAACGTGGTGGCGGAGTTGAAGGGCACGCGGCACCCGGAGAGGCAGATCGTGATCTGCGCCCACTATGATTCGTTAAACCTTGGCCAACGCGAATCGGCCGGACGCCCGCCGCAGATCAGCGGATCCACCGCCATCGACGCGGCCACGGAAAAATTGGCGATGTCGGCGGCCCCGGGCGCATCCGACAACGCCTCGGGCGTGGCGGCGGTACTCGAAATGGCCCGTGTCCTGAGCCAGCATGAATTCGACAAGACACTGGTGTTTGTGGCCTTCGCCGGCGAGGAACTGGGACTGGTGGGGTCCAGCCTTCATGCCCAGCGCGCAAAGCGCGACGGCCAGACCATTGAAGCCGTGTTGAACAGCGACATCATCGGTACTGAACAGGGGGGCGACGGACGCCATGACAATCGGCGCGTTCGCGTGTTTTCCGCCGATCCGGCCGATTCGGTTTCACGGCAGCTTGCCCGCTACGTCAAGGAGATCGGCGAACGCTATGTACCGGAGTTGGAGGCGAATCTGATTTTTCGGGCCGACCGTTTCAGCCGCGCCGGCGACCATACTTCCTTCGAAAGCGAAGGCTTTGCGGCGGTGCGCTTCACCAGCGCGGTGGAGAACTATGCCCACCAGCATTCGCCTACCGACACCATGGAGCACGCCTCGCCTTCCTACGCGGCGAAGGTGACCAGGATGAAAACGGCCGTGGCGGCGAGCCTGGCGCTGGCGCCGAAACCGCCCGCTCTGACCGCGCAACCCGGGCGCGGCCGCTCATCCTACGAGGCCGCCTTGCGCTGGGAATATCCGGGCGCCGGGGATGACGTGGCGGGATTCGCGATCCTGATCCGGCGGACCACCTCACCGTTGTGGGAGCGCGAAATCCACATCGGCCGGCGCATGGACTACACGATCCCGGGTTTGGACATCGACGACTGGGTATTCGGAATAAAGGCGATCGGCAAAGAGGGGCATGAGAGCCTGGTGGCGGCGTGGGTGGCGGCGGCGCCGGCCGTTCGCACGTATTACACGGTGGAGTGAAGGTGTCGCGAAGAATTTACACGTGTTCGAAAAAGTAACAAGTGGAACTTTTCCGGATTTGGAAGGCCGAAGCAATGCGTCAGCCATGAAACTGCTCTATTTCCGCAGTAACGGAGAGTAACCGCCGCAATTCTATGATTTTCCATAGACAGAGGCTGTATCTTTACCGTAAGAAGGCGGTTAGAATCGGATTTCCGGGAGGCGAATCATGGGAATCCGAAAGCTATTCTTGGTGGCGCTGGCCGCCGTTTCTTTGAACGCGCAGACCAGCCGGGGCACGGTCAGTGGCCTGATTACGGACGAACAAAAGGCGGCTATTCCCGCCGCGGAAGTGGAACTCACCTCGGTGGCAACCAATTCCGTCAGGATGAGCCAGACCAACGAGTCCGGTCTTTACCGCTTTGATGCCGTGGATCCGGGCGAATACAAGATTACCGTTAAGGCGCAGGGCTTCCGCACGTTTGTGGCGCAGCAAGTCACGGTAGGCGCGGCGCAGGCGGTAACTCGCGACGCACAACTTGCTATCGGCGAAGTCCAGCAGGTCGTGGAAGTAACCGACGCCGGAGTGCAGTTGCAAACTGAGGCGCCGGTGCGCGGCGGCAACGTGGAGGCGCAGGGAATACTGAACCTGCCCTACGCCAGCCGGAATCCGGTGGATCTTGGACTGACGGTGGCTGGCGTCACCTCCACCAAGTTCGCCACCCCCACCCGAACCTTCGTCGTGAACGGCACACGCGGCCGGTCCAACAACTTCATGATCGACGGCACCGACAATAATGACATCTCGGTAGCCGGTCAGGCGTTTCAAGTGCTTAACCCTGGCAGCGTACAGGAAGTATCGGTTCAGACCACCAACTACGACGCCGAATTCGGGCGTGCCGGCGGCGGAGTGGTGAACGTGATCACGCGGGGTGGCACCAACAGCCTCCACGGAACCGCGGGCTTCGTGCTGGACTCAACGCGCGACGACGCCATTTCCAGTTCATTGGCGCAATCGGCGCAAGTGCGGGCGCGCGGAAAGAACCTGCCGGGAACCGAGCAGCAGTTTGACGGCACCCTGGGCGGGCCGATTCGCAAAGACCGCACCTTCTATCACCTTTCGTATCTGGAACTGCGGCAATTCTCCACCAGTTCCACGGAAATGGTTTCTCCTACGGCTGCCGGGCGGGCGACGCTGTTGAGCCTGTTCCCCACAGGGCGCAACGCCAACGCCGACCTGCTGCAGCAGATCACCGCGGGTTTTGATGGCGTGTTCCGCAACTTCAATGTCCCGCTGGGCAACGGGCGGCCTGATGTCGAGTTCGGACGGATCATCACACCGTACTCGCAGGAGCAGCGCGTCCGCCAGTATGGCTTCAAGCTCAACCATCGCCTGACCAGCAGGGACGAGTTGGCGGGACGCTTCCTCATCGACGATCAGCTTCAGCCCAAAGGCGGCGAAACGCTGAGCTTCCCCAGCTTCCACACCAGTTCGACACAGAAAACTCTCAGCACATCGATCTATCACACCCACGTTTTCTCGCCATCCGTAACCAACGAACTGCGGCCGGGATACACCCGATTCAACCTCGATTTCCCGCTGGACCCGGCAAACCCGATCGGGCGCTCGCTGCCTTTGATCGCCATCGCCGGCATCAACACCACGGCCACCAGCGTCTACGGCGTGCGATCCACCTTCCCGCAGGGGCGGCTGTTCAATAACTACGTCCTGCAGGACACCATGAGCGTGGTGAAAGGAACCCACACGTTCCGCTTCGGGGGAGACCTGATGAGCCAGCGGGCGCGGCAGGCGGCGCCGTTCAACGAACGCGGCATTCTGAGCTACGGGAACAGTTCCGGCGCGCAGACTTTCAGCGGGCTGGCAAACTTTCTGGATGACTTTGGCGGCGTGGGCTCGGCCTCGCGCACGTTCGGGAGCCCGTTCTACTATCCGTCACTGTTCCGGCAGGCATACTTCTTCCAGGACCGCTGGAGAGCGAGCGCCGGGCTGACGCTGACGTTGGGCATGCGCTATGAATATTTCGGCAAGCCGATGAACGTGATCCTGAATCCGGTTTACTCCGGCCTTTTTAACGTGGACCCGGTAACGCGGGACAGCCCGCTGTTCCGCCCGAACAAGGTGGACGGGGACTATAACAACTTCTCCCCGAACGTGGGCCTGGCCTATTCCCCGGCATTTGACTCCGGCACATTAGGGTGGCTGTTCGGCAACCGGAAATCGGTCTTCCGGATGGGATACGGCATCGGCTACGACAGCTACTTCAACAACATCACGTCGAACATGGTGGCGGGCGCGCCGAGTTCGGTCTCGGCCCTTTCGCCCTCGCAGGTGACGGGCGCCAATCCCCGCGGTCTGGCCGGGCTCTCGCGGCAGCTTCCGGTGACCGCGCCGGCGCTCACTCCGTTCCTCAGCCAGACCTCGGTGTACGGCGATCTGAAGAATCCCTACTACCAGCGTTGGTCGGCCGGCATTCAACGCGAGTTGCCTTCCGGCCTGATGCTGGACATGGCGTACGTGGGCACCAAGGGCACGCGCCTTTATGCCACCGAAGACGGCAATCCGCTGGTGACGCAGGAATTGCGGGGCCCGGCGCCGGCGGGCGTTGCCGGTTTGCAGGCGCGGCTCGATCCGCTGCAGGGCGCGCGGACCATTCGCACCAACGGCGGCGACTCGGTCTACCACGCCGCGCAGTTCGAAGTGAAACGGCGCTTTGCCAACGGGTTCGCCTTCACCACCGCCTACACTTTCTCCAAAGTGATTGACAACGGCAGCGAGATTTTCAGCTTCGGAAACACGTCGAACCTGCAGAACGCCTCGGTGCCGTCGTTCTTTGGCGGCCTGCAGATCGACCGGGCCATTGGATTCTTTGATCGAACCAACCGGCTGGTGTTCACCTACACCTACGAGCTGCCCTGGATGAAGGAGCAGCGCGGGGCGCTGGGCAAAGTGCTGGGCGGATGGCAGGTTTCCGGCCTCACTACCTTTGAGAGCGGCGTGCCGTATACGGTGACCAACGGACAGGATGCCGACGGGCTGGGCGGGGCCACGTTTGACCGGCCGAACTACAATCCTGCCGGCCGGGCCGGCGTGCGGGCGGTGCCCAACGCCACCTCTCCCACCGGATACCTGAATCCGGACGCCGGCAATACGCCGATCGATCCGCGCGAGGCGCGCTATATCGGAATCGCCAATAATCCCGGCGCCGCCCGAACCGCCCCGGGAAATCTGGGACGCAGCACCGAACGCGGCCCGGGGTTGAAAAACTGGGATGTGAACGTGGTGAAGAGCATCCGCTTGAGTGAGCGCTTCCGCATGGAATTCCGCAGCGAGTTCTTCAACATCTGGAACACGCCGATGTACGGAAAGATCAGCGTGAGCCCGTTTGCGCCGCCGCAGAATTCGCAGACCATCGGGGCCAGCGTATTTAATTCGCAGCCGGGGCTGTTCCTGAATGAGACAGCGCAGGATGGCGGCGGACGCGTCATCCGGTTCCAATTGCGGCTACATTTCTAGGCGACACCGTCCGCCTCAATTGGGCTGGTCTATCTGGCCAGCGGTTGCTGCGTGGTGAAGGCTGGTCCTCAGTTCGAACTGATGGCGGCGCCGGGCGCGGACCTGCTCATTGTACGAGGGCTAAGTCACGCGTTCGGGCTGCGTGACGGCGCAAGCCGATGAGCCGGGGGGTGGCGTCGCCGCAGCCGCAAACGCTTTCGTCGATACGGGCAGTGAGTTCGGTGCGCAGCCGCAGGATCGTGTAGTCGGGCGCATCGAGACAGGTGAGCAGCAGTTCGCCGCGGGGAGACAGTTCGAAGACGGCGTTGGCCATGTCGATGTGCAGTCCGTCATGCGCGTCGCACTCCCAGGCCAGCAGTTCACGGGTGAAGCCGCGGAACTGTTCAAATACCGGCACGCGGAACGCATCCCAGAACAGGTCCCGGTCTTCGGTGGTGAGGTAGCCGTTGGTGAGGCCGGAAAACCCGATGATGGCCGAGCGAAGCGGCGGCAGTTCCAGCCGGCCCGACAGTACGTCTTCAGCCAGCCGGCGCAGTTTTCGCACGGGAGCGGCGATGGTGTCGGGACGGAAGCCGGCCAGGTCCTCGGCGATGTCGTAGTGGAAGGCGCGCACGTGCACACTCTCTTCGTAGCCGGCTGCCAGAATCGCCACCCGCCCGGTGTCCATGGGCGGCGCGGCCAGGCGGCGCACCCGGTTCACGGAAACACCGGTGTGGAAGGCTGCGGGGTTATTGAGGAACTCGCGAAGCGGGACCTGCGGCAGCAGTTGGAACGCCTGTTCGGGGTTCCAGTTGAAGCGAAGGCCCGGTGTGGGTACCCCCGCGCCACGATAGTATCGGGAATGCTGTGCAGCCCGCAGGAGACGTTCCATGCGGACTTGCCGTAGGCGTTCCGGCCGGATGCCAGCGGCCGGACGCCACCGGATAATACATTTCATTTCGGTTATAACAATAAAGTGCATTTTCGAGCCGAAAACTCTCACGGGTGGGCAAAGAAATTGAAATTGAAACGATTAGCGTGGGCGCCCGTTCATTGCGGCGTGCGGGCCGTCATCAAAGCACAGTGGCGGATGCCTGCTCCACGGGCTATGTCAATGACGTTGGCGACAGCGCCGAATTCCAGCGACGGATCGCCGTTCAGGAAGAGGATCTTGGCCGCACGCCGGACAAAGATTTCCCCCCAGACGCTTGCCGAGTGCGTCAAGCGCCACAAGCTGCGCATTGATCCTTACGGTTCCATCGGCGGCAAGCGACACAACGATGGGTCAGGTTCCGTCAGCCAAGCAACGATTCCAGATTCGCTCCGAAGATGTGGCGCGCGGTTTCCGCTGAGACTCCGATTTCCTTCAACGCCTCCTGTTGTGCGTCGAAAACCGTACGGTTCCAGCCCCGGGGGAAGAACGACGAATCCGAACCGAACAGGATACGCTGAGGACCGGCCACATCCAGGGCGCGGCGCAACACCTCGGGCAGATGTTGCCCCTCATAGCGCATCCAGGAGTTGCTGCTCGAACTATCCAGGTACACGTTGGGGCAGAGGTCGGCCAACATGAGCGCTTCGCGGAAATAGCCGGCGCCAAAATGCGGCACGATGAAACGGATATTGGGAAACCGCAGCGCGGGCGCGTGCAGGTCGATGGGGTTGGAAAACCGCATGTCGAAGCGCGAAGCAAGCCCCAGCTTCTTGCGCACGCCGACGCTCAGCACTCCACAGTGGACGAAGACGACGGGATTCGGCGTGGCGCCGGCAGCCTCCAGCACCGCCGTCACACGCGGGTCGTGGAGACAATACTGGTGCATGGCCGGGAACAGGCAGGGTACGCGGAGATGTCCGGATCGTAAATGGGACGCGGTGGACGCGGCGGCGTTGTCCAGGCAGGGGTTGACGAAAAAGTAGCCGTAGAACCGCTGAGGAAAGGCGGAAACGGCCACGGCCACGGAGTCCTCATCACCGGGAAGGCTGGCGATGAGGGCGGCGCGCTGCACACCATGGCGGTCCAGTTCACCCACCCAGCGGCGAGCCAGCGCAGCAGGGTCTTCCTCCGGCATGTCCCACCCCAGGGTGGAGCCCATGCTTTCCACGCTTAGCCCAGGTTTTTGCTGCGCCAGCAGCCGGAAGAAGCCGTGGGAGAAGAAATGGACGTGGGAATCGGAGATGGCGAGATCGCCCCAGTGGGTCTGCATTGTTTCCTTATTGTAGATGGTGCGCTCCGCAGTACAATCAAGGTCATGACGGCGCGCCGGGTTATCGCCGCGATTGTCCTTGCGGTGATCGCCGCATCGGCGCAGTACGCCCGCCAGGAACGGCGCTGGGCCAGGTACGAGCACGAGATGCAGAACCCGGCCGAGGATCCGCCCGACGCCTGGGAACGGACCGAATTCGCCTTTGCGCGCCTGCGTTACCGTTCCGCCCGCGATGGCTTCTACTTCCGCGGCTCGCGCTGGGGCGTGGATGCGAACAAGTCCGAGCGGCAGTTTATTCTCGGGTTGAGGCGGCTGACAAGGGTCCACGCGCGTTCGGTGGAACAGATCGTGGACGTGGAAAGCGAAGACATGTATGACTGGCCGTGGCTCTACGCGGTGGGTGTGGGCGACTGGTCATTCAACCAGGCCCAGGCGGCGCGCATGCGCCAGTTTTTCGAACGCGGCGGCTCGCTGATGGTGGACGACTTCCACAATGACCGCGAGTGGGCCCGCTTCATGGCCGGCATCGATGTCATCCTGCCGGGCTATCAGGTGGTGGATCTGGAAAACGATGATCCCATCTTTCACACCGTCTACGACCTTTCCGAGCGCACGCGCATTCCCGGACTGAACGTCGTACATGGCGACCAGATTGAGCGTGGCGGAGTCACACCGCGATGGCGGGCCGTGGTGGACCGCAAGGGCAGGGTGGTGGTGGCCATCTGTCACAACATGGACCTCGGCGATGCCTGGGAATGGGCCGACATTCCCGAATATCCGGAGCAGTATGCATCGCTCGCCTACCGGGTAGGCGTCAACTATGTCGTTTACGCGCTGACCCATTAGATGCTGATACTCACGCTATTGGTCGCACAG
This sequence comes from Bryobacteraceae bacterium, assembly GCA_033762895.1. GTDB lineage: Bacteria > Acidobacteriota > Terriglobia > Bryobacterales > Bryobacteraceae > CADEFT01. Next base: position 45,794 of record JANRLE010000203.1, read on the forward strand.
GCAGCCGCCACGGAGAACTACGTGTTCTTCAATCGCGACCGGCATCGTGAGGGTGCCGGAATACCTGCGCAGCGCAAAAGTACGGCGGTGGCCTGGCGATGTGACCCCATGGTTCGCGCGCGTCTTCATGCCCTGCTACGGGCGATATGTTCGCGGTGGAAAATGGCATCGGAGTTGGCGGCCCGGATCTGAAGCCTCACCGCAAACCTCAGCAGACCCACAGTCTGCCGCTGATCCGGTCGGTGGCGGGCAGGACGCCCGTGGGAATCGCCGTGCTGGAAGGCAATCAGCCCGGCCCCCAGGCGGCGCGTCACCGTTCAAGAACTGTATGAATTCGCCAGCCGCCAGTTGGACGCCGGTTATTCTTTTGCTGAAGCGCCCGCAAGTCCATAAACGTTGAGGTGTGAGAGAATACCGGCTGAGCCTTATGCGCCGGTCTGTTTTCTCAGTTCTCTGCCTGCTCGTATCGATCGCCTGCAGCGGACCCTATTCCGCGAAAAAGGTCGCGGCCAAGGAGGAGCGCGCGATTCCTGTTCAGGTGGTTCGCGTGGCGCCACAAAGCATCCCGGAGGTTGTCACGGCCACCGGCGAATTGTTCGCCGAGGAAGTGGCCACCATCAGCGCCAAGGTGCCCGGGCGTGTGACGAAACTGCTGGTGGATCTGGGCAGCCAGGTGGAGGCCGGCCAGGTGATCGCCGAACTGGAGACCGACGACTACGATTTTCGCGTGAGGCAGTCCGAAGCGCTGGTGGAACAGACTCGCGCGCGGCTTGGCATCGCCGGCAAACCCACCGACGATGTGGTGCCCGAGGAAACGGCCATGGTGCGCCAGGCAGCGGCGGCGCGCAAGGAGGGGACGCTGATTTTCGCCACCGCCCAAAAGCTGTGGAACGAAGGCGTGATCTCGCGAATCGACCTGGAAAAGGCCGGCGTGGCTTCCGACGCATCGGAAGCACGTTATCAGAGCGCGATTGAAGAAGTGGCGCAACTGCGGGCGCAACTGGCCGAACGCAGGGCCCAGCTCTCCCTCGCAAGGCAGCAGCTTTCCGACGCCGTGCTGCGCGCGCCATTCCAGGGCGCGGTGACCAGGCGGATTGCCTCGCAAGGCGAGTACCTGCCGGTGAATTCGCCCGTGGCCACCATCGTGCGGCAACACCCGCTGCGCATCCGCCTGGAGGTGCCTGAGCGCATGGCAATTAAGGTTCGAATCGGCCAGCGCGTCGACGTGAAGCTGGAAGGACGCGACGCCACCCGCGCCGGACGCGTGGTTCGCATGAGCCCCGCACTGGAGGCGGCAAACCGTTCCCTGCTGGTGGAAGGCGAGATCCCGAATCAGGACGGCGTGCTGCGGCCCGGCTCCTTCGTGGAGGGCGCCATCACGGTGAATCCCAATGCGCAGGGCATCGCCGCGCCGCTGGGCGCGCTGCTCAGTTTCGCCGGCATCGAACGGATGTTCGTGGTGAAAGACGGAGTGCTGGAAGAGCGGCTGGTGAAGACCGGCCGGCGGTTCGCAGAAGATCGCGTGGAAGTACTGGAAGGCCTGCAAGCGGGCGACCAGCTTGTGAAAAACGCCACTGACCGTATGACCAAGGGCGCCAAGGCAGCGCCGTCCCAGGAGTAACGCACATGCAGAAACTGGCTCAGATTTGCGTTGCCCGTCCAGTGTTCGCGGTGATGTTGATCATGGCGCTGGTGGTGGTGGGCGCGGTTTCCTACACCAAGCTGGGCATTGACCGGTTTCCCGACGTCGACCTGCCGATCATCAGCGTGCGCACCGTGCTGCCGGGCGCCTCGCCCGAAGAGGTGGAATCCACCGTCACACGGCGGATCGAGGATGCCGTGGCGACCGTAGAAGGCATCGACGACATCCGGTCCACGTCCACCGAAAGCCTGTCCATCGTCACCATCAACTTCAACCTGAACCGCGACATCGATGTCGCCGCCCAGGACGTGCGCGACGCCGTGGCCACCGTGATCAGCCTGCTGCCGCGCGACACCAAGCCGCCTCTCATCAAGAAGCTGGATGCCGACTCCTCGCCGGTGATGACCATCGTGCTCTCCGGCACGCTGACGCCGCGCGAGTTGTATGAAATCGCCGACCGCGACGTCCAGGACGCGATCGAAAGCGTGGGCGGCGTGGGACAGGTAACCATCGTGGGCGGGCAGCGCCGCGCGGTGAACGTGTGGATCGACGCCAACCGCCTGGCCGCCTACCGCATACCCATCCTTCGCGTGCGTGATGCGGTGGCGCGGCAGAACTCCGATATCCCGGGCGGCCGCGTGGATGAAGGCGCGCGCGAGGTGGTGCTGCGCACGCTTGGCAGATTTCCAGACCCGAAACTATTTAATGACCTGGTGGTGGATACCATCAACGGAGCCCCCGTCCGCATCCGCGACATCGGATACGCCGAAGACGGCCACAAGGAGCAGCGCACCGCCGCCCGCTACGACGGCCAGGAGTCGGTGGCGCTGGAGATGCGCCGCCAGTCCGGCGCCAACACCGTGGAGGTGATCAATAACGTCAAACAGCGGCTGGTGCGCGTGCGCCAGTTGCTGCCGCCCGGGGTGAAGCTGGAGGTGGTGCAGGATCAGTCCCGCTACATCGAGAACGCCTTCCATGAAGTGCAGTTGCACCTCATTCTGGGCAGCATCCTCGCCTCGCTGGTGGTGCTGCTGTTCATGCGCAACTGGCGCGCGACCGTCATCGCAGCGGTGGCGATTCCGGCCTCTGTCATCGCCACCTTCGGCGCCATGCGCATGCTGAACTTCACGCTGAACAACATCACCATGCTGGCGCTGGTGCTGATGGTGGGCGTGGTGATTGACGACGCCATCGTGGTGCTGGAGAACATTTTCCGCTTCATTGAAGAGAAGAAGATGCCGCCCATGCGCGCCGCCATTGAGGCGACACGCGATATCGGGCTGGCCGTGCTGGCCACCACGCTCAGCCTGGTGGTGGTATTCCTGCCGGTCTCGTTTATGTCCAGCGTCTCCGGGCGCTTCCTCTACAGCTTCGGCTTCACGGCTTCGGTCTCGATCCTGGTCTCGCTGCTGGTCAGCTTCACCCTCACGCCCATGCTGTGCGCGCGTTTCCTGAAGCCCGCGCATGTGCAGATCGGGCCCGATGGCCGCCCGGCGGAGACTAAGGACACGCTGTTGTTCCGGATTCTGGCGGCACCCTATCGGGCCATGCTCGGCTGGTCCATGCGGCATCGCTGGGTGATTGTCATCGTCTCAACGGCGGTGTGCCTCGCTTCCGGGCCGCTGTTCATGGGTCTTGGCAAGGACTTCCTGCCCCAGGACGACCAGAGCGAGTTCGAAGTCGGCATCAAGACGCCGGCCGGCTCCTCTCTGAGCGGCACCGAAGCCGTCTTCAAGGAAATCGAGAACGAGTTGAAGACATTGCCCGGGGTAAGCGGCCTGTTTACCACCGTGGGAGCCGATGTCCGCCGCCAGGTGGAC
>JANRLE010000204.1:0-10964 GCA_033762895.1 Bryobacteraceae bacterium
ATCAGCCAACGTGGCCTTCTCACAGTGGAGAACGTCACCGCCACCATCAAACAGCTTCATCTGAACCACACTGCCTTATCGGCAACCGGCCGCACAATCGCTGTTCATGACAATTCTAGCTGGTTTTTTGAGATCGGGCGATCAAACGGTGACAACGGTTTCCACTTTTTTCCAACCGCCATCAGCCTCAATGGTGTCAATCACTTGGCGGCCTCGCGCCACCGGCGAAACTCCGAATCTCTTGGAACCGGCAACTACACTGGAACCAGTTGTAGGCGCCCACGCCCGCACCAAAAGGAGGAAGCAGCAAATGACCCGATCCGAGGCCGCCCGCATCAACGGCGCAAAGTCCCGTGGCCCCGCCACTCCTGCCGGCAAAGCACGTTCCGCCATGAACGCCACCACCCACGGACTCACGGCCCGAGATCACCGTCTCGCCACCGAGGACCGCGAAGCCTACGAACAGAATCTCCAGGTCTTCATCAATCACTTCCGGCCCGCCACCACTGTCGACGCGAAACTTGTCCATTTGCTCGCCGGACTCCACTGGCGCATCCATCGTGCGGAAGCGATCGAAGCATCGCTGATTGACATGGAAATGGACATGCTCGCCCCGGAAATCGAAAAGACATTTTACTGCGTCGACGCTGACGGACTCTCCGCCATTGGCTATAAGAGCCTCACGGACCGCTCCACGGTTCTCGCCAACCTTGACCGGCAGCAAACCCGCCTCTTCCGCCAATTCGACCGTATCCGCCGCCATCTTGCCAGGGCACGGAACGAAAATTTGCAAAACGAACCAGTCGCGGAGCCCCCAAATGTTCCCAACCTCGCCGCGTGAAAGCAATTTTGCGGGAGGCGTTGGTTCGCCGCCTCCCACCATGCGCGAATCAATACCGGTAGTGTTCCGGCTTATACGGCCCATCCGGGGAAACCCCCAGATACTCCGCCTGCTTCTCCGTCAGCGTCGTCAGCTTCACCCCAATCTTGCTCAGGTGCAGCCGCGCCACTTCCTCATCCAGCTTCTTCGGCAGCGTGTACACATCCACCTTGTACACATCCTTGTTCTTCCAAAGATCGATCTGCGCCAAGGTCTGGTTGGAGAAGCTGTTCGACATCACGAAGCTCGGGTGCCCCGTCGCGCAGCCCAGGTTCACCAGCCGCCCTTCGGCCAGCATGTAAATGGAGTGGCCATCCGGGAACGTGTACATATCCACCTGCGGCTTGATGTTCGTCCGCTTCGCTTCGGAAGCATTCAGCAGGTCCACCTGGATCTCGTTGTCGAAGTGGCCGATGTTGCACACAATCGCCTGATCCTTCATGTGGCGCATGTGGTCCAGCGTGATCACTTCGCAGTTGCCCGTGCAGGTCACATAGATATCGCCGCGGCCCAGCGTCTCCTCAATTGTCGTTACCTCGTAACCGGCCATCGCCGCCTGCAGCGCGTTGATCGGGTCGATTTCGGTCACGATGATGCGGCAGCCGAACCCTGCCAGCGACTGCGCCGATCCCTTGCCCACATCGCCGAAGCCGCAGATCACGGCCACCTTGCCAGCCATCATCACGTCGGTGGCGCGCTTGATGCCATCGGCCAGCGACTCGCGGCAGCCGTAAAGGTTGTCGAACTTCGACTTGGTCACCGAATCGTTGACGTTGATTGCGGGAACCAGCAGCGCGCCCGCCTGCTGCATCTTATACAGCCGGTGTACGCCCGTGGTGGTTTCTTCGGAAACGCCGCGCCATTCCTTCACGATGTCGTGCCAGCGCGTGGGATTTTCCGCGTAAACCTGCTTCAGCAGATCCTTGATCACCTTCTCTTCATGGCTGCCCGACGGCGTGTTCACCCAGTCCGAGCCATTTTCCAGCTCGTAGCCCTTGTGGATCAGCAGCGTCACGTCGCCGCCGTCGTCCACCACAAGCTGTGGCCCCAGCCCGTTCGGATGGCTCACCGCCTGGTAGGTGCACCACCAGTATTCCTCCAGCGTTTCACCCTTCCAGGCGAACACCGGCACGCCGGCCTGCGCAATGGCCGCCGCCGCGTGATCCTGCGTGGAAAAGATGTTGCAGCTTGCCCAGCGCACATCGGCGCCCAGATCCACCAGCGTTTCAATCAGAACCGCGGTCTGGATCGTCATGTGCAACGAGCCGGTTACGCGCACGCCCGCCAGAGGCTTTTCCTTGGCGTACTTGGCGCGAATGGACATCAAACCGGGCATCTCATGCTCGGCGATGTTGATTTCCTTGCGGCCCCAGTCCGCCAGGGACATGTCCGCTACTTTGAAGTCGACTGTGTTGAGGACAGCAGAACTCATGGTGTTTTCGAATCCTCCTCCTGTTTAGGAGATCCGGGGGAGTTGCGTTGTATCAACGCATCCGGATATGTTGATAGTTTAAGGCCGAACGCCCGATGCCGTCAATTCTAAAAGCGCTGAAACTGCTCGCCGATCCCCTCCGGCTCCGTATCCTGTTGATTCTGCAACAGGAAGAACTGTCGGTGGCTGAGCTCCAGGACATCCTCTCCATGGGGCAGAGCCGCATCTCCACCCATCTGGCGCAGCTCAAAAACGCGGAATTGCTGGAGGACCGGCGATCGGGCAAGCACATTCTGTACCGGCTGAAGGCTGACATTGTCCCGGCCATCCTGGAACTGGTGGCCGAAAGCGCCAGGGAACTGCCGGAGGCGGAGCAGGACCGCCGCGCGTTGGAACTGGCGCTGCGCCAGCGGGCCGACAAGACCCGCGCCTACTTCGATGAACTGGCCGGCAGGTTCGGACGCCAATATGTGCCGGGCCGTTCGTGGAAGGGGCTGGCGGAGACGCTGCTCATGCTGATGCCGCCGCTGGTGGTGGCTGACCTTGGGGCGGGAGAAGGCACGTTCTCTCAGTTACTGGCGCGCCGCGCGCAAAAGGTGATCGCCATCGACAACTCGGAGAAAATGGTGCAATTCGGCTCCGAACTTGCCCGCCGGAACGAACTGACGAACATCGAGTATCGGGTGGGCGACATCGAATCGCCGCCAATTGCCGACTCGTCTGTGGATCTCGCCTTCTTCAGCCAGGCGCTGCACCATGCCGCGCATCCCCAGCGCGCCGTGGATCAGGCAATGCGGATCCTGAAGCCGGGCGGGCGTATCGTCATCCTCGACCTGAAGCGGCACTCCTTTGAAGAGGCGCGCGAGCTTTACGCCGATCTCTGGCTGGGTTTCTCCGAAGTGGAGTTGGACGGCTTTCTCCGCTCCGCCGGGTTTGTGCTGATTGAGGTGACGCCAGTGCACCGGGAAGAGGAAAGCCCCCATTTTGAAACGCTGCTGGCCATGGGCGAGAAGCCGTTGTACAGCGGAAATTGATATACTCCCGCCATGGTTGTGTGGCTTGCGTTGCTGCTGTTTCAGCAGCAGATCCTGGACCTGCCCGAAACGGAGCGGAATCCTTACACCAGCGCGGCGGATGTCGCGCAGGGCAAAAAATTGTTCGGCGGCCGCTGCGCCGGCTGCCACGGCCCCAATGGCGATGGCGGAAAGGGCGCAAACCTCGCCGTGCCGCAACTGGCAAATGCCGGTACGGACCGCGCCCTCTATCGGGTCATCCGCTACGGCATCCCCGAAACGGAGATGCCTGGCTTCCTGATGTCTCCTCGCGAGATCTGGCAGGTGGCGGCGTTTGTCCGCGGCCTGGGCAGGATTGAGGCGGGGCCCGCCAGGGGTGATGCGGTGCGCGGGGCAGAGCTTGCCCGTGGCAAGGGCGGATGCCTCAAGTGCCATGCCGTGGGAACCGAGGGCGGCCGGATGGGGCCCGCGCTGAGCGACGTGGGCGCCAAGCGCAGCCCGGCGCACCTGCGGAACAAGCTGCTGAAACCGGAGAGTGAACTCCCGGACGACTTCCGCCTGGTGCAACTGACCGCAAAGGACGGCAGAAAGATATCCGGCGTGCGGCTGAACGAAGATACCTGGTCAATCCAGGTGCGGGACTTTTCCGATAAGTTCCATTCGTTCTGGAAGCAGGACCTGGTGGAAACGAAGGTGGAAAAGCGCACGCCGATGCCATCCTACCAGGGTTTGATGACGGGGGAGGAGCTGGACAACGTGGTTGCTTATCTTACTTCGCTGCGGGGGAACCGATGAGAGCCTGGATGCTTTTGGCCGCCGCGCTGCCGCTGGCCGCGCAGGTCAGCCACGAACGGATACTGAACGCGGGCAGGGAACCGGGGAACTGGCTGACTTACTCCGGTAACTTCGCCGGACACCGGTTTTCACCGCTCGATCAGATCAACGAATCGAACGTGGCGAAGCTGCGGCCGGTGTGGACCTTCCCGGTGAACTCGCTGCAGAAGTTCGAGGCGACGCCGTTGGTGGTGGATGGCGTGATGTACGTTTCCGAGCCGCCTTCCAACGTCACGGCGCTCGATACGCGCACGGGCCGGCCGTTGTGGCGCTACCGGCGCAACATGCCGGATGATCTGCGCGTCTGCTGCGGACAGGTGAACCGCGGCGTGGCAGTGTTGGGCGACATGGTGTACTTCGGCACGCTGGACGCCAAGATGGTGGCGCTCGATGCGAAGACCGGCGCGGTGCGCTGGGAAACGGAAGTGATCGACTACAAGGGCGGTTACTCGGTGACAGTGGCCCCGCTGGCCGTGAAGGATAAGATCGTCATCGGGATCGCCGGCGGTGAATACGGCATCCGCGGTTTTCTGGATGCCTACGACGCAAAGACCGGCAAGCGCGCCTGGCGGTTCTGGACCGTTCCCGGCCCCGGCGAACCCGGCCACGAAACCTGGGAAGGCGACAGTTGGCAGCGCGGCGCCGCGGGCACCTGGGTGACAGGAGCTTATGATCCTGAAACCAACCTGATTTACTGGGGCACGGGTAACCCCGGGCCGGATTGGAACGGTGAAGTCCGCAAGGGCGATAACCTCTATTCGGATTCGATCATCGCGCTCGATGCCGATAGCGGCAAATTGAAGTGGCATTTCCAGTTTACTCCGCACGATGTGCATGACTGGGACGCCACCGAAGTCCCGGTTCTGGTGGAGGACGAAGTGCGCGGAAAAAAACGCAAGCTGGTGTTGTTCCCCAACCGCAACGCGTTTTATTACGTGCTGGATCGCGTCTCCGGCGAGTTTCTGCTGGGCAAAGCCTACGCCAAACAAACCTGGGCCAAGGGCCTGGACGACAGCGGCAAGCCGATCCGCGTCCCCGGTACGTTCCCAACGGTGGAGGGCGTAAAGGTGTGGCCTTCGGTGGCCGGCGCCAACAATTGGTACAGCCCGAGTTACAGTCCGAAGACCGGTCTGCTCTACGTCGGTGTGCGCGAAGCCGGATCCATCTATTACTTCGGCGAGGCCGAGTACAAGAAGGGCGAACATTACGAGGGAGGCGGGTTCCGCAGCGTTCCCGGTGAAGAACAATGGGGCGCGGTGCGCGCCTTCAAGCCGGCGACGGGAGAAGTGGTATGGGAGCACAAGTTGTTCTCTCCGCCCTATTCCGGGCTGCTCTCCACGGCTGGCAACCTGGTGTTCGGGGCCACCAGCGAAGGCCAGTTCTATGCCCTGAACGCCACCACGGGCAAGGCTCTCTACCGCTTCCAGACAGGCGGCCTCATCCGCTCAAACCCGATGAGCTACCTGAGCGACGGCAAGCAGTATGTGGCCATGGCCCTGGGCAATACACTCTATGTCTTCGGTTTGGAGTAGGACGATGACTTTCATTCGTTTCATGACGGCAATGGCGGTGCTGGGGGGTGTGGCATTGGCCCAGCAGCCCGCCATGGCGGTGGTGGAGAAAAAAGCGGGAATGGTGGCCTTCTACACCAATGACGGAAAGCGCGTGAGCGAGGTCAAGGTAGGTTCGTTTCCCCATGAGATGGCCTTCTCTCTGGACGGACGGCTGCTCTACGTCACCGACAACGGATTGCTCTGGATGACGGACAAGGGCGAAGGCTACAACACCATCTCCATCATTGATCTCAAGACAAGGAAGAAGGCGGGCGTAATCGATCTGGGGAACTACCGGCGGCCGCACGGCATGGTGGTTCACCCAAAAACAGGCCAGTTGATCGTAACCATCGAAAACCCGTACGGGCTGATTCTGGTGGACCCGGCTGCGCGCAAGGTGCTGCGCAAATACGGCGTGAAGGGCGACAGCCCGCACATGGTTCTGCTGGGACCCGGGGCGGAAACGGCGTGGGCAAGCAACGCGGGAACCGGCACGGTGGCGATCGTAAACCTGGCCTCCGGCGCCGTGGAGAAACTGATCCCCACAGGGAAGAATCCGCAGGGCGGCGTGATGACCCGCGACGGCAGGCGCATCTATCTCACCAACGCCGCCAGTAACACCATCTCCGTTATCGACACCGCGAAACGGGAGGTGACAGGAGAAATCAGGACCGGCGAACTGCCGGCGCGCCTTGCATTGACGCCCGATGAAAAGACGCTGGTGTACAACCTTCAGGCTGGTGAAGGCATCGGGTTTGCTGATGTGGCCACGTTGAAGCAGACCGGAGAAGTGAAGCTGCCGGGGCGTCCGTTGTCGCTGTCGCTCTCAAAGGATGGGCGGACGGCGTACCTGGGGCTGCAGGACAGCGACAGGATCGCGATTGTTTCGGTGCCGGACCGCAAAGTGGTGCGGATCATCGAGACGCCGAAGGGCGCGGGCCCCGACACGGTGGCGCCACTGTCGTAGCATGATCCGCGTATAATCGACCCATGACACGCCGCGAATTTGCATCTTTGGCCGCGGCCGCAAGCCTCGCGCCCGCCGCCACCAGCCGCTACACCGTCGGCATCACCACCAACACCCGCGGAGGTTGGGAAAGCGACGTCTTTCTCTCGTTCCGCGAAGCCCGGGAAGTGGGTTACCGTTACGTTGAGTCCTTCATTCACTACTTTGTGGATTACTGGGACAAACCCGAAGAACTGAAGAAGAAGATCGACGCCATCGGAGTCAAGTTCACCACCATCTCCAACGGCGGTCCGCTGGAGACGCACTTTGAAGACCCCGCCAGGCACCAGAATCTGTTCGCCGATCACATGAAGCTGGGCCGGTTTATCAAAAATTTCGGCTGCCGGCATCTGAAAATCAACCTCGGTCCGCGCCGCCCCGATGGCACCACCCAGGAAGATCTGAAGCACATGGCGCGCGCCTGTGAAGAGGTGGGCCGGCAACTCAAGGGCATCGGCATACGCCTGGCCATCCATGCCCATATGTGGAATCAGTTCGAGAACCGCAAGGAGATCGACTATATGATGGAGCACTGCACGCCGGAGAACGTGGGCTTCGTTCTCGACACCGGGCACATCACGATGGCCGGCATCGATCCGGTGGAACTGACGCGCACGCTGGGTCATCGCATCGTGGAATTCCACCTGAAAGACACGGCGCCGGAGAACCGCGGCGGCGCAAAATCGCGGCTTGAAAGGCCGGACATGATGAAGAACCCGCCATTTTTCCCGCTCGGCAAAGGTGGCGTCGATTTTCCTGGAATCAAGGCCCATCTTGACAAGATCGGGTGGCGCGGATTCCTCACCGTGGAGCTGGATTCTTCCCCCTTCCAGCCGCCCAAGGAAAGCGCGCGCACGAGCTTTCACTACATCCGCGACACGCTGAAGATCCCGGCATGAGATAGGCTATCAGGTATGGACCGCCGCGCATTCCTGCTTTCGGGCGCCGCCTCACTGGCCGCCGCCACGCCGCGTCAAGTGAAGTTGCATGTGTTCTCCAAGCACCTGCAGTTCTTAAAGGATGAAGCCCTTGCGGAAGCCGCGGCCGGCATCGGCTTTGACGGCATCGATCTCACCGTGCGCGCTGCCGGGCATGTGGAGCCCGAGCGCGTTGGAGAGGACCTGCCGAGGCTGGTGAAGATCATCCGCAAGCGTGGCCTGGAGACGCCGATGGTCACAGCGGGCATCGTGGACGCCGATACGCCGCACGCCGAGGCGATCGTAAAAACACTGGCGGATCTTGATATCCGCTATTACCGCTGGGGTGGATTCCGCTACTCGAAGAACGCGCCCGTGGCCGCCCAGCTTGAAGCGCTGAAGCCGCGGGTGGCCAAATTGGAGTCCCTCAACCGCAAGTATGGCGTCAGCGCGATGTATCATACCCACTCCGGCATCGGCCAGGTGGGCGCCTCCATCTGGGACATCCATGTTGTGCTGAAGGACTTTGATCCGGCCGCGGTCGGCGTCAACTACGACATTGGCCATGCGACCATTGAAGGCGGCTTCGGCGGATGGATCAACAGCTTCGGCATCACCGGCAAGCATCTTCGGGGCGTGGCGCTGAAGGATTTTGTCTGGGAGAAGCGGGCCGAGAGTGACTGGCGTCCGAAGTGGGCGCCCATCGGCGAAGGGATGGTGCGCTTTGCCGAGTTTTTCAGAATGCTGGATCAGGCAAAGTTCCGGGGCCCGCTGCAGGTTCATTACGAGTACGATCTGGGCGGCGCCGACAGCGGCAAGACCACCATTACGATTCCCAAGGAAAAAGTCTTCGCCGCAATGAAGTCCGATCTTGTGAAGCTGCGGTCTTATGTGAAGGCGTAGGGCTCATTCGCTGCGCAGGGCGGCCGATGCATTGAGACGCGCCGCGCGGCGGGCGGGCACATAGCTGGCCGCGGCCGCGGCAAACGCCAGAACCAAGGGAACGGCGAGGAATGTGGCCGGGTCGGCCGGCGTCACGTCGTGCAACAAGCTGGCCATCCAGCAGCTCATCCAAAGCGCGGCCGCCAGTCCCAGGGCGATGCCCACTGCTGTCAGCTTCATTGCCTGTCCCACGATCATGCGCGCCACCATGCCGCGCCCGGCGCCCAGCGCCAGCCGGATTCCGATCTCGCGTCTCCGTTGGTGGACGGAATAGGCGATCACGCCGTAGATCCCGATCACGGCCAGAATCAAGGCGAAACCGGCGAAGCAGGCCAGCACCGTGAAATAGAACCGCGGTTGCCAGAGCGCGCCGGCCATCACCTGCTCCATTGCGCGAGCCCGGCTCACCGCCACGCTTTTGTTCACCGACCAGATGGCCTCACGCGCCGCCCGCAAGACGTTGCCTGGCGGGACATTCGTGCTTGCCACCAGCGTCATGTAGGAGGAGGCGGGTCCGATTCCATTCAGGTGTGTCCCGTCCTGCGCGAACGGAATATAGAATTCGCCGTCCGCCTCCGCCGTGAGCCAACGCTGCTTCACATCGGCGGCGACGCCCACCACCACACGCCAGCGCGGCGTGGTTTTCAGCGGATTGTCAAAGGTGACACGCCGGCCCAGCGCGCCGCCCCCGGGCCAGAGCTTCCTCGCCAGTTTCTCGTTGATGATGGTGACCAGAGGCGCGCCGGCCGTATCCCGGTCTTCGAAATCGCGGCCTTCCAGCAGGCGGATGCGCATGGTCCGGAAATAGCCGGGACTGCAGACACGATATGCGGCGCCCAGCCTCTCGCCCGGCTCAGGCAGGGGCCGCCCTTCGGCATGGACACCGTCGTACCAGACATCGCCGCCCAGGGGCAGGTGATTCACAATCGCAGCGCTGGTGAGGCCACCGGCAGAGGATACTTCACGGATCACGTCGCGGTAGAAGGCCGTGCGGCGCTCGCCGGTGTAGTCCGGCAGTCCGGCTAAGGAAACCTCCATCGAGAGCACATTGCTGGTGGCAAAGCCCGGATCGATAGCGCGCAGTGAAAGGAAGCTGCGCAGCAGCAGACCGGCGCCGGCCAGCAGCACGATTGCAATCGCCACTTCGGCCGTCACTAGTACGTCTCTGATTCCGGCGCCGCGCAAACCGCCGGAACTCCCGCGCGAGCCTTCTTTCAAAGCCTCGGCCGCAGCGGATCGCGTCGCCTGCAGGGCGGGGATGATGCCGAACATCAGTCCGGTCAAAATGGAGATGGCAGCCGTGTACAGCAGGGTATTCGTATCGAGAGAGACCGCTTGCGCTCTCGGGAGCATCTCCACCGACGCCCGGATGATCCTTACACCCCATACAGCCAGCACCAGCCCCAGTGACCCGCCGGCGATGGCCAGCAGCATACTCTCGGTGAGCAACTGGCGGATCAGCCGCCATCGGCTTGCGCCCAAGGCGCTACGAATCGCCAGTTCCTTTCCACGCGCGCTTCCCCTTGTCAGCGTCAGGTTCGCCATGTTCGTACAGGCGATCAGCAGCACGAAGCCCACCGCCCCCAACAGCACAAGCAGAGGGCGGCGCAGATTGCCCACGGCGTGTTCGGTGAGCGGGGTGACTTCCACTGTCAGGCCCTCGTTTTCCGCCGGATAGGCCTGCTGCAGTTGCCGCCAAATGCCGTTCATTTCGGCTTGGGCCTGGCCGAGGGATACTCCCGGGGCAAGGCGCGCGAACACGCGCAGGAACTGTCCGCCGCGGCTGGCGGCCTTGTCCTGCAAGGTCAGCGGAACCCACAATTGGGCGTCGGTGACCCAAAACGGCGCGAAGCGGAAATGTTCCGGCATCACGCCGATGACGGTATAGGGTTCACCGCTCAGATTGAGGACGCGGCCGGTCACGGAAGGGTCCGAGTGATAGCGCTCCCTCCAGAGCGAATGACTCAATATGGCTACGCGATGCCGGCCCGGTAAGTGCTCTTGTGCCGCCGGAGTGCGGCCCAGCAAAGGCTCCACGCCGAGCAGGGGGAACATGCCTTCGCTCACCTGCATTGCGGTAATGCGCTCGGGCCGTTCCCCGCCTGTTAATGATGCGCTCCACGCGCCGGCCGCGGCCATTGCGGAGAACGATTTTGCCTGAGCGCGCCAATCGATCATGTTGGCCGGCGCCACCGGATTGCGATCAGCATGCAGCAGGGTTACCAGCCGGTCTGGATCGGCATAGTCGAGCGGCCGCAGCAGAACGCCGTGAACCACGCTGAACACGGCGGAATTCGCGCCAATGCCCAGGCCCAGGGTGGCGATGGCGACCAGGCTGTAGGCGGCGTTTGCCCTGGCGCTGCGCCACCCGAATTTCACATCCTGCC
>JANRLE010000205.1:0-28762 GCA_033762895.1 Bryobacteraceae bacterium
CCCCTTTGCGCCAGCAGTTCCTGGTGCGTGCCCATTTCGCGAAGGTGGCCCTTGTGCATGACGAAAATCCGCGAGGCCCGCTGGATGGTGGAAAGACGATGCGCGATCACCAGCGACGTGCGTCCCTCCACCAAACGATCCAGCGCCTCACGGATTCGTATCTCGGTTTCCGTATCCACGCTCGATGTCGCCTCGTCCAGGATGAGGAACGAAGGATCGTGCGCCAACGCTCGCGCAAAGCTGATCAACTGCTTCTGTCCGGTGGAAAGCCCGGCGCCGCGTTCCCTCACGCCGTGGCGCAGGCCATCGGGCAGCGAATCGACGAAATCGGACAAATTTACCTGTTTCACCGCTTCGGCGATCCGGGCCGGAGCGATTCCTTCCGAACCCAGCCGGATGTTGTCCTCCAGCGTGCCCGTGAACAGGAAGGAATCCTGCAGCACGATAGCGAAGCGGCGGCGCAGTTCCTCCAACGGCAAAAGCCTGATATCGGCGCCGCCAATGCGTATCGCGCCCTTCTGCACGTCATAGAAGCGCAGCAGCAGGTTGGTGAGCGTGGTTTTACCCGCGCCCGTGTGGCCGACAACGGCAATCGTCTCGCCCGGCTCAATGCGGAAGCTAACGTCGCGCAGCACCCAGTCTTCGTCCTTATAGGCGAACCAGACGTGATCGAACTCGATGGCCGCGGGCGCGGCGATTAACTTCTCCGGCGCCGCCGGCGTCGTAATCTGCGGCCTGGTGTCCAGCAGTTGGAAAACCCGCTCCGCCGCCGCTGCCGACGCCACCAGGATGTTGTATTTTTCACTCAGATCCTGGATGGGCCGGAAGAACCGAAGTCCGTATTGGAAAAACGCCACCAGCACGCCCAGGCTCAGCGCGCCTTCCCTTACCTGAAGACCGCCATAGGCCAGCAGCCCCGCCACCGTCGCCATGCTGATGAACTCCACGGCCGGATAGAACCAGCCGTAGGCGATGATGGACTCCTTGTAGGCATCCATGTGATCGCGATTCACGGCGGCGAATTCCTGTTTGCTCTTTTCTTCCCGATTGAAGAGTTGCAGCACGGACATGCCGCTGATGTGCTCCTGCAGGAAGGCATTGATGCGCGCCACCGCGGTGCGGATGCGGCGCGTGCTTTTCATCGTGTCCGCGCGGAATCGCCAGGTGACCAGAACGATGGGCGGAATGGCGACAACCAGCATCCCGGTCAGACCGGGGCTGAGTTGGAACATCACCACCAGCGACGCGGCGATCATGATCAGATCGCCCGCCAGGGTCACCAGTCCCGAGGCGAACAGTTCGTTTAATGCATCGGCATCAGTGGTCACCCTCGTCAGCAGGCGGCCCACCGGCGTGCGGTCGTAGAAGGCCAGATCCAGCGTCTGCAGGTGCGCCATCGTTTCCCGCCGCAGGTCGCGCATGGCATATTGCCCGGTGCGCGCCATCACGTAGGTTTGCGCGAAGTCCATGGTGAGTTGCATCAGCAGCGCCGCAAAGTACAACAGGCAGATGAACGCCAGTCCGCGCCATGCATCGGCGGGCAGGTAGGGGTTGAGCCAGCCGGTTTGTGCCCCCGGCGCCGGCGCCAGATAGCGATCAATGGCCACCTTGGTGAGCAACGGCCCCACCACCTGAGCCCCCGAGTGCAGCAGCATGCAGCCAATCGCCGTGGCCACCGCCATCCGATAGGGCTTCAGGTATCGGAGAAGACGGCGCAACAACCGGCCGTCGTAAAACTTGCCTAAGGATTCTTCTTCCACCGGAGCTTTCAGTTTAGCGTGGCTCCGTTATGGGGTTGAAATTCTCCTCAGAAATCGAACTTCAGCCCAAACTGCAGTTCGCGCATACTGGTCCGTGTCGATCTCACCTTACCGAAATCGGGACTCACGAAAGTGGTATTCGGTGGACCCCAGTTCGGATGATTGGGGAAGTTGAATGCTTCGAAGCGGAATTCCAGCCTGCGCCGCTCGCCAAACCGGAAGTTTTTCATGGTGGAGAAATCCCAACTGATGATGCCGGGACCCATGATGCTGTTCCGCCCCGCGCTGCCGAAGCTGCCAAATGGCTGAAGTGCGTAGGCGGCGGTATTGAAGAATCGGTCCGGGTCCTGCTGGCCGCGCGACAAATCGGTCTTCTGGCCGGTGGCGTGAACACGATCCATCTGGTGGCCGCAGTTGCACTGATCGCGTCCGGCAAACACGTTGACCGGAAAGCCCGACTGCAGGGTCACGATCGAGCCAATCTGCCAGCCTCCCAGCAGAACGTTCACCGGCCCCCCCGCGTTGAGCAGCGCTTTCCCTTTTCCGATGGGAAGCTCGTAGAGTGCGGAGGTCACGAACCGGTTCTTGGTGTGGTAACTCGATAGCGCGCGGTCGCATTGAATACAGAATTCGTCCTGCGCGAACAGGGCGTCGCCCACATGCTGCCGGATCGCGCTGAGAGTGTCGATGGATTTCGAGAACGTGTAGCTGGAGAGAAACGTCAGACCTTTCGAGAACCTCCGCTGCAGCTTCACGCCCAGGGAGTTGTAGTTGCCGAGCCCGTTGGCGTCTACCAGGAACACCCGCCCGAGTTCAGGATAGGGAACGCGGGAGGAGATGGGTCCCACCGGGCTTGGCTCGCCGTAGTTAAACGACCGGTATTGTTCCAGCCTGCGGCTGACACTGCCGATGTATCCGGCCTCCAGCACGGTGTCGGACGCCAGTTCCCTCTGCACATTGACCAGATACTGGATCGTGTAGGGCGTGCGCCGCTGGTGCTGGTTGGCGAGCACAGCCGGCGTGCTCACCTGGACGCCGCCCGTCAGGTCGCGAAACGGCCGGTTCCAATTGAGGTCCGGGAAGTCCGAATTGAGTTCATCGAAGCGGTAGCCGGCCAGGTTCCGCGAGGGGTCCAGTTTCGGCGTCCCGGCGTCCTGGCTGTAGAAAAAGCCGCCACCCATCCGCACAGTCCACCTGGGAGTGGCACTCCAGGAGATTCCCAGCCGGGGGGCGAAGTCGTTATAGTCGGTTTTTACTCCCCGCGAACCCAGGCGGCCGTCGCGGGCAACCTGGATGGCCGGATTGAATCGCAGCAGCACATTCTCGTAGAAATCGCCGCTGCCGACCCGCACCAGGGTGGGATGCCGGCTCATGTCCGCCACCGGCGTGCCGCGATCGAAAAACGGAATGTGCACGTTCACGAAGCGTTGGGACCGGTCATACCATGGTGGGGTCAATTCGTAGCGCAGTCCAAAGTGCATCGTCAGGTTTGACCGTATCTTCCACGTATCGTCCAGATAGTAATACTGCGACGTGCCGCGGAACTGCGCCAGAGCCTGGGAAACACCGGCACGGCACAAACGGCAGAATCCCAACTGGTAGTCGGCGAACCCGTAGCCGGTTCCCGCGCTCGCCGCCGGGTTCTGGGTGGCGGGCCC
This sequence comes from Bryobacteraceae bacterium, assembly GCA_033762895.1. GTDB lineage: Bacteria > Acidobacteriota > Terriglobia > Bryobacterales > Bryobacteraceae > CADEFT01. The sequence goes on from JANRLE010000205.1 coordinate 3,419, forward strand.
TTCGAACACGAACTCGCCGCGCGAGAACGTATACTGCGACCCGTTCCAGCGGTCGCGGCGAATTTCAAAACCAAAACGCAGGTTGTGTTTCCCGCGGATGAGCGACACGTTATCCACCCACTGGAGCGTGGCTGCATACGATACCACGGGCCCGCCCACCGCGGCCCCGAAACCTGTCATACCGGCAATACCAATGGACGGAGTGCCCCAGGCCTCGGCCGGCTGCAGCACGATGCCCGGGATGTTCAGTTCGCCCATCACGTCGCGCTGGAAACCCAATTCCTGGCCATTCTGATTGACGAACCTGCTGACGCCGAACCGGAACTCGTTGACCAGACTTGGCTTCAGGATTCTGGTGTTTGAGAGCATCGCCTGCCATGGCTTGTTGGCGATGCGGGTCCCATTCTGCCGCAAACCCGGCAGAAACTGAATCTCATCTCCCCAGCTATAGCGTCCGAACCAGTTCGAGCTCTGGCTTTCCACGAAGTCAATCCTCTGATTGAACTGATCGCGGTCGATGATCCGGCTGGCGCCCGCCTGGTAGTTGGACACAAGACTCGCCCCCGCCTGATTTGGCTCCGGGAAAAATTCCAACAGCTTCGCGGAAACCGGATGAATCCTGTTGGCAGGCACCCGATTCCCGGGAAACGGGGTTGCGTTGATCACGTTCCCTTCCCGCGCGTGAGACAAGGGATCGAAGATCCGGTTGGCGATCCCGCTGAAGTCGCCCTGGCGCATCGCGCCGGATGCCACGTTGGCCACGATCCGCAGTTGCTTGCGGTCCCGGAACCCTTCAAAGTTCGACATAAAAAACAGCCGGTTGCGGCCGTCGAAGACTTTCGGGATCCAGATGGGACCGCCCAGCGTGAACCCGTATTGGTTCCAGCGGAACGGATCGCGCGCGGGACGGAACTGGGTGAATGCATAGTTGGTCGCGTCCAGCTTTTCGTTGCGCAGAAACTCGAACACGGTGCCGTGATAGCCGTTTCCGCCCGACTTCGTGGATACGTTGATCTGGCTGGCTGCGCGTCCGAATTCCGCCGGGTAGATGCCGCTTTGCACTTTGAACTCCTGCAGCGCGTCAATCGACGGCAGAAATACGAACGTGTTGGCCTCCACGTTGGTGTTCTCCAGTCCATCGAGGGTGAAATGATTAAACGCGGCCCTCTGGCCCGAGACGGAGATCATCGTCGCGGACCGCTGCCCGCCCTGCACGCCCGTGGAGCCCCCCGCTCCGAACCCGAAACTCACATTCGGGCTGAGCGCCACCAATTGCAGGAAATTGCGGCCGTTCAGCGGCAGGTCAACGATGCGGCGATTTTCGATCACCGTTCCCACCGTCGCATTTTCGGTGTCCAGCAGCGCGCCCGACGCCGATACCTCCACCACTTCGCTCACCTGGCCGACAGTAAGGGCGAAATCGACCCTGGCGTTGCGCTGCACCTGAATCTCCACGCCATTGCGGCTCACCGACTGAAAGCCCGTCATGGTTACCTTCAGGTCATAAGTGCCTGGCTGCAGCGACGGCATGCTGTAGGCGCCGGCCTCGTTCGTATTGGCGGTTCGCGCGGCGCCTGTGGCCGCGTTTGTGGCGGTTACGGTCGCCCCGACGACGACACCCCCGGAGGAGTCTCGAATCTCGCCGGAGATAGAACCCAGAGTTTGCCCGGTGGCGACCTCAGCCGCCGCCAGCATAAGCCCAGTCAGGAAAGTGAAGCGCATCGCGGCGGTTCATCCTTTCGCCAAAAGTTTGGGACATCATATACCAAACTCCGGCTTGTCAAGGGGGCTGGCCGCGCCCGCTTCAGTTCAGCTTCAACTCAAGCGCCAGGTCCTCGCTGTACTCAGGCGTATTCAGCGTCTTCCCGCTTCCCTGGTGTTCGAACGTTTCGCTGTGGTCCACCTTGCCGCTGCGAGGATTCCACCAGTTGGCCGTATACCGGCCCGGAGGCAACTGCAGCGTCAGCGCCGTCTTCTGCCGGCGCGTGCCGAAAATGTAACGCGGCCGGTAGTCCGCCATCACCCGCCCGTGATGGAGATAAAGCGCATACTGGCGGCCCGGCTCGGCAAGCACACGCACCGAAGCCTCAGCGGGGACGCCCGCCGTCACCAGATTCGCCTCCGGCCGCATTTTCACATATTCGAACTTAGCCATGAACTCATGCAGTGTCTTTAGCTGGCGGCGCAAGTGAGCCCCGCCGCCGCCCGGCTGATCACCACCCACCGGCAGTGTTCCGTCTTCATGGCCCACGGCGAACGAATAGTCCAGGTTGTTGTAATGCGCTCCGCCGGCGATGAGGAAATCCCACGCCTGGATGCGGTAAACGCTGTCGAGCGTGCCGTCAAATCCCGTCTCATCCAGCCCGATCGCCCGGTTAAGGTGATAGTTCATGCCGACTGCCAGCGGCGGACGCGCGTAATGGAAATTGAGCAGTTGCACCCTCGGATCCGGGTTGGTGACCAACTGGTGCTGGTTGGCGATGTTCTGCGCAATCAGGTGCCGCGCTGGAAAGCCCTTTTCCGCTTCCGTCAGCACCTTCGCAATGTGCGCCTGCCAATCCGGCGCCACACCGAAATAGGGCTCGTTGCAGATCTCATAGAATACGTTGTCGAAGTCCTTCAACTCGGCGGCGATCTTTTTCACGAGCGCTTCCTGCAGGGCAACGATCGCCGCATGCTTCATCGTCTGCACCTCCCCGCGGGGGATGTCCGGCCCGGCCTGGTAGAGCGGAGAGAGCTGCCACATGTGATCGCGGTAGTAGTTGCAGAACAACACGTACTCCACGATGATCCCGCGCTTTCCCGCCTCGGTCAGGAAGTCCTTCAGTCGCGCGAAATACGCCGGATTCCAGACGTTCAGATCGTAGCGGCCCGTGGTGGAACGAACCCACGGGCTAAGGTAGTTCCGCTCTGCCGGCGCAAGCGTGTTGTGCTGAATGCCGAAGTCGGCCGGACTCTCGCGGTACACGCCGGAGAACACACGTGTCATGTTCAGCCCGTCCTTGGCCAGCGTATGCAGATATTTCACGTAATCGAAGGCGCCGTTCAGCACGGCGCCGTAGTGTTCGGCGGAAGTGATCATCACCGTGGGCCTGCCGCGAAACAGAAAGTAGTGAGGATTGTCCGGATGAAGGCGGATGGGTTCGGCGGCCGCGGCCGGCGCCATTACCAGTAGAACGAGAGTAAGCATGTTCCTCATCGCGTTACGGGATTACCGGCAGCACGATATGCGAAGCCCGCGCCCGTGTGCGGTACACGCTCTGCGTCGCCACCTTCGTATTGGCATGCCGTCCGAACGGCTCGCCCGTATTCGGATTGCGGTCAAACTGCGGGAAATGGCTGCTTGTCACATCCACCCGCATCCGGTGCCCCTTCAGGAAGCAGTTGCTGGTGCCCACCATGTCGATGGTGAACTCATACACCTTGCCCGGTTCCATCAGCTTCGCCGCCTGAGCGCCATCGCGGTAGCGGGCCCGCACAATCCCCTCCGCCACGTTATAGGCGTGTCCGTCGGGATGGACATCGATCAGCTTCGCCACGAAATCCGTATCCACGGCATCGGATGAGGCGTACAGCACCACCTTCACCGGCCCGGTCACTTCGATCTCCTTCTCCAGAATCCCGGAGGTGTAGGTCAGAATATCGCCGCGCACATCCAGTGGCCGCTGATCCTTCGGCCCGGCGGGAGTCGGTGTTCCGCAGCAGTTGTTGCCGCCCAGGCTCGGCACGGGATTCATCGGATCATAGCGGTAGCGGTCCGGCGCCGCCGAATCCCCGGGCGGATCCCAGGCCAGGCGCTTGTCGTGGAAGTAGAGATTGCGATACTGAGTCCGCTTCAAAGGATATTCGTTCTCCTGCCGCCATTCGTTCCTGCCCATCACGTACAGCGTCACCGGAGGCTCCTTCGACAACCCGTCATCGGCGCCCTTCAACCAGAAGTCAAAGAATCGCAGCGCCGCTGAATCCTCATCCACATTGGCGTGGTCGCCGAAATCCAGATCGCCGAACTTGCGCGAAGCGCCATGTCCCCAGGGCCCGATCAGCAGACGGCTGCCGCGCCGGGCGGTCTCGGTTTTCCCCTTCGCGCTCATGCCGGCATAACCGTTCAACGTGCCTTGCGAAAAAATGTCGAACCAGCCGCCCATGGTGTAGACCGGCACGCCAATACGGTCGAACATTTCCTCCGCGTTGAGCGGCTTCCAGTATTCGTCGTAATCAGGATGCGCGATCCAATCTCTGTAGAACTGCGCGTTGCGGCCGGCAAGCTGCTGCATCGTATCCAGAGGCAGATGGCGCTGCATCGCGTCGAAGTGGAGCCCGCCAACCCCGGGGATGGTGTGCGGACCCGTATTCTGCATGATTCGCGATTCCTGCCGCACCGGTCCCCACCCGAAATTGAAGGAGAGCCGCCAGCCGCCGTTCAGCGTAATCCAGTTGTGATAGATGCTGGTGGAAGCCACCTTCGGCACGATACACACCAGGTGTGGCGGATTGGCCTGCGCCGCGCGCCACTGCACGTGGCCCAGGTATGACCCGCCATCCATCCCCACTTTTCCGTTGGACCAGGACTGCGCCGCCGCCCACTCCACCGTGTCGTAGCCGTCGTTGATATCGTCGCGGAACGGCTCCCAGCGGCCATCGGACTCATGGCGGCCTCGCACATCCTGGTAGACGTAGACATAGCCCCGTTGCGAGAAGAAGACGGCCGCGGCATAGGCGCTGGGCGCCCGCTCCGTGCTGTAGGGCGTGCGCGAGACCAGCACCGGATACTTCCCTGGTTTTGAAGGCCGGTAGATGTCGGCGTAGAGCGTTACGCCATCGCGCATCTTAATTGGCACGCGGTTGTCCAGCACAATTTCATTAGTAGGCGGATAGGCCGACGGGAACTTCACTTCTCCCGCCGCCAGGAAAGGAGCTAGAAGCAGCATGAGGCGAATTGCGATCATGGATTGTATTCTATTCGCTTGAGATGCCCTACGACCAGGACACATCGATGGGCGGACCCTCCGCCCGCTTCCCGCACACCCGCCATTCGGCCATCTACTCCACGCGCAGCGAAGACGCGGCCGAACGCGAGCGGGCCTATGCCGCCATTGTCCACAGCTATTGGAAACCGGCCTACAAGTACATCCGCATCCAGTGGCGCAAATCCAACGAAGACGCCAAGGACCTCACGCAGGCATTCTTCGCCAAGGCTCTGGAGAAGAACTACTTCCGCAAGTACGATGCGGCGAACGGATCGTTCCGCGGATTCCTGCGCCTTTGCCTCGATGCATTTGTGGCCAACGAAGCGCAGGCTTCAAACCGGCTGAAGCGCGGCGGCGGCGCTGCTGCCGTGCCGCTCGACTTCGAATCGGCCGAAGGCGAACTGCAGTCTCTGCCGATTGCCGGCGGCATCGGCACCGAAGAACTCTTCTATCAGGAGTGGGTGCGGCACCTGTTCACCACGGCCGTGGAAACGCTGCGCAGCGAATGCCAGGCGTCGGGAAAACAGACCCACTTCTCACACCTGGAACGCTACGACCTGGATCAGACGGCGCAGAGCTACGATCAACTGGCGCGCGAGTGCGGCCTTCCAGTCACCACCATCACCAACCAGCTCGCCTGGGCGCGCCGCCGGTTCCGCGCCATCGTGCTGCAGTTGCTCCGCGACGCGACGGGATCGGAAGAGGAGTTCCAGCGCGAAGCCAGACAGTTGCTGGGAACAGGATGAAGCCGCTCTCCGATCAGGCGCTGGCGCGATTGCGGCGGGCCGCTTCGTTGCCCGATCTGAGTTCCACCCGATACACCCTGGTTCGTGAAGCCGGCCATGGCGGAATGGGCACGGTCTACGTGGTGCGCGATGAGGAGTTGGGCCGCGAAGTGGCCCTGAAAGTGTTCCACATTGAGGATGAACAGATGCGGCGCGAAGCGCAGGCACTGGCGAAACTGGAACATCCCAACATCGTGCCGCTTTACGAATTCGGCCGCCTGGACGACGGGCGCCACTACTACACCATGAAGCTGGTGGAAGGCGCGCGGCTGGATGAATACCGCGCCGGGCCGGCCACACAGGCCGACCGCCTGCGTCTGTTCGTCTCCATCTGCGGCGCGGCGTCGTTTGCGCATTCGCGAGGCGTGCTGCATCGTGATCTGAAGCCGCGCAACATCATGGTGGGCTCCTTCGGCGAAGTGTTGGTGATGGATTGGGGACTGGCGAAACCCTTAAACGAAGCCACGCCCACCGGACAGGTGGCGGGCACGCCGGAGTACATGGCGCCGGAGCAGGCGCGCGGTGACCCGTCTCTCGACGAGCGTGCCGACGTCTACGCGCTCGGCCGCATCCTGGCGTTTCTTTGCGATGATCCGCCGCCCAAACCCCTGCGCAGCGTGTCGGCGAAGGCATGCGCAGACCGGCGGGACGCCCGTTACGCCAAAGCATCGGAGCTTGCCGCCGACGTGCTTCGTTATCTCGATGGCCTGCCGGTATTGGCTCACCGCGAAACACCCCTTGAAGCCGCCACCCGCTGGTATCGCAACAACCGCACGCTCCTGCTGCTGATCGCCAGCTACGCGGTAATGCGCTTTCTGATATTCTTCTGGGCTCGCGCGTAAAGAAAAACTCCGCGGCGCGTAGTGAGGAAAAGGCATGATTACTAATCTCAACAAACCGCTTGTAGGCGTCGTTCTCGGCGCAATTCTCGGCGTCTTCGACGGAGCGACGGCGTGGTTCACCCCCGAGGTCAGACCGATGATCGGGAGCATCCTGGTGGGCTCGTCCTTTAAGGGCCTGCTTACGGGCGTGTTGGCGGGCGCCTTCGCCCGGAAAGTGCGGTCCATCCCCATGGGCGTCGGCTTCGGGCTGTTGGTGGGCCTGCTGCTCAGCTATCTTGTCGCGGCAATGCCATCGGAGACGGGCAAACACTACTACTTCGAGATTATGCTGCCTGGCTCGCTACTTGGCGCCATCGTCGGCTTCGCCACCCAGCGCTTCGGACGCGCTCCTCTGCTCAGAACTTAAGTCCGAAGTCGGCGGGAAAGCCGTCAGGAAACGGCGCGCCGGCCTGGCTCATCGCTTCCTCATCCGTAGCAATGCGCGCTGCCTCCAGGTGGCGAATCACGGTGATCACGCGGCCGGGTGAAGGCGCGGGACGGCGGCGGATGGAATACCCATCCTCCTCCACCAGCGGGTTGGTGGCGGCGCTTCCGGTGAGAATGATGTCGGCATCCGCAGGCGCCTCTTCGCACGAGGCGGGCCGCACCTCCAGCTTCCCGCCCTGTTCCTGCAGCCACGTGGCGATGCACAGAACCGTGTACATTTCGTCCAGTTCCACGCCCCCCGACTCCAGCACCCCGTGCAATAGCAGGTTATTGCCGCTGGCCAGATGCGGTTGCCAGAATCGTTCCACCGCGGAGCATTCCACCACCACCGCCGCGGCTTCGTAGAAGTAGAGCGTCCGCTGATCGGCAGGCAGCGCCGCACGCAATCGTTCGCGACGCCCTTCGTTCTCAAAATAATCCCGCAGCGCCGCGCGCAACTCATCTTCGTGCTCCAGCACGTTCTCCTGGACCAGACGAATCAGGGCTTGGCTGAGCCTGCCATCGCCGCGAAACAGACGGCTGCGGAGGATACGATCCAACAGCAGGCGTGGCTCTTCGGCTTGCATGATCTCAGGTGACGGGCATGCCCCGCAGGATGGCGTCGGCGACGCGCGCCGCAGTGCTCATCGGTTTCACGTCATGCACACGAACCAGGTGCGCGCCATGCAGAATGGAAGCCGTAACGGCGGCCGCGCCGGCAAACGCCGTCTCCTCGTCGGTGCTCTGTTTCAGAAAACTTTTGCGCGAAGGGCCCGTCATGATGGGCAGTTCCAGACGCGCCAGTTGCGGCAGCCGGGCAATGATTTCCGTATTCTCCTCGCGCCGCTTGCCGAAGCCCAACCCCGGATCGAGCACCATGCGGTTGCGTTGAATCCCGGAACGCAGCGTGCGGTGCAGACACGCTTCCAAATCGGCAGTCACCGATCCCATCGGGTCTTTCAAAGACGGCAGCTTCGCCCAGCTCTCCGGCGTCCCGCGCATGTGATTGAGAACGATGCCGGCATCGTATTTGGCAACGACTTTCGACAGCAGCGGATCGAACGTGAGGGCGGTCGGGTCGTTGATGATCTCCGCTCCCAGTTCGATCGCCTTTTCGGCCACCGCGGCCTTGTAAGTATCCACTGAAATCGGAATGCCAAGCGAGCCCCGAAGCCGTTTCAGCACCGGCACAAGGCGGCGCAATTCTTCAGCCTCGGCCACACGCTCAGACCCTGGCCGCGTGGATTCGGCGCCGATGTCGATGATGTCCGCGCCTTGCTCTTCCAACTCCAGGGCGCGGGCGTAGGCCCGGTCAGGATCATAGTAGCGGCCTCCGTCGGAAAACGAGTCCGGCGTGACGTTGAGAATCGCCATGATCAGCGTCCTCTCGCCGAGCATCAGTTCGCGGTGGCGAAGCTTCCACAAAAAGGGTTTTCGGTTCATCTAAAAAGAGCGGTAAGGCTCTTTCTATTCTAGCGGCTGACGGGCGAGGCACGGCGGTACAACAACATCTGCCACGGCCCGGCCAGTTCCACCAGCGGCAGCATCACCTTTGGAACGGCGGCGGGAAGCTTGTCGGCAAGACGGTCATGCATGGGAATTCGCGTCCATCCGTCAAACAGTTCGCGCCATGTCCACTGCGGATAGGCCCAGGGATAGCCTTCCTTTTTGCGCCAATCGCCGAAAAGGCGGCCCGAATGCAGTTCCCACGGCCGCAGCGGATTCGGAGTGGTGATCAGCACTGCGCCACCCGGCGCCGTTACCCGCTGCAGATCACGAACCAGCCGCAGACGATCCTCGTGCTTCGTAATGAATTCGATCACGGAGGTGCAGGTCACCAGGTCGAACTGATTGTCGGCGAACTGCAGCGGCTGGTTGGGCCGTATTCCCTGAAAATCGATCTCCACGCCGTAACCCTGGGCGCGGATGCCGCCCGCCTGCCGGGACCGCTCATCCGGCTCAATGCCCGTCACCTTTGCCCCTGGGAAGGTGAGCGCCAAGGCTACCGAAAGGCCACCGGTGCCGCATCCCACGTCGAGGATTTGCCGCGGCGCCGTCACGCGTTTGCTCAGATAAGGGCAGATGTTGCGCTGATGCAGCGTGACCCGGTATAATTCCCGCTCCAGGAAAGCCTCATCAATAATGCCTTCGTGCGCGTAGCCGTCCCGAACCGAAGCATCCTGCACGTCCACACGGCCGGCTCCGGACAGAATCAGTTCCCGGAAACGGGACAGGTGAGGTTCACGAAAGGTTACGCCCTGTGTTTGCTGCTTCATAAGTAAGCGTCAGTTGCTGCCGATACAAACACCCGGCTTTTCCCATCTTATACCAGAAACGGCCTGGATTCAGCGATTTTCGCAGTGTATGCGGCCCAGTACTCGCCCTACCGCAACGCGCCTTCCCAGCGCAGCCCCAGCCGGAACATCCGCGGCGCGCCTATGTTCGGCGTGGGGCTGAATCCCACCACATACGTCCGGTCCAGCAGATTCTCCATCACCGCCTGCGCCGAAACACCTTTACCCAGCCGTTGCCGCACCACAAACTGCGCCACCGTAAAACCCGGCAGCACAAACTGATTGCGGTCATCTTCAAACTGGTAGGCGAAGCTGCGCACTCCGGCCGTTGCCAGCGTGCCACCGCGTGAGAACCCAACCTGCATCGAACCCTGATGCTTCGGTATTTGTGGAATCAGCGGTCCGCTTCGGAACCTGCTATCGGCGTACAGATAACTCACCTCACCGTGGAAATCGCGCCACCGCTGGCGAAACTCCACCTCGGCCCCGCGGCTGAGTGCAGCCTCGGCGTTCTGCCGCTGGCGGACAATCAGCGCCGGCGTGCTGCTCAGCGTCACGTTGGTGATCACATCATCCAGCGAGTTGCGGAACAACGTAACGCCAAGCCGGCGGCTTTCAAACACAAGGTCAAATCCCGCTTCCACGCCCGTGGAGGATTCCGGCTTCAGCCCGCCATTGGGTTGGGTTACCGCGTTTCCGGCGCGAAATTCCCGGAACAGTTCGTTCAAAGTCGGCGCCCGGAAGCTGCGGTAGGCCGAGGCGCGGCCTCTGATCCATCCCCGCCCCGCCACGATGCCGCCGCTGGGGCTCAGGAAGCGGCTGCCCTGCCCCGTAAAGTGGTGGCGCAGGCCGCCGAATAGCTGCGCCGGCCCCAACTTGCCATTCACCTGTGAGAAGACCCCGTGCTGGGTCTGCGTTCCTCCACCAATGCGTTTGCCCGTGGGAACCAGCGAATCGATGCTGTAGCCTTCCACTCGCACCACATCCGCGCCGCCCGTGAAATTCACCCTCGACAAAGCGCGGCGGTAGAGCATCGCGCCGCCGGTCGCATCGCTTGGCACCGACTGCAGGAACGTCAGCCGCTCAGAGTTGCGCCCGGCCAGGATCGCGGAAAACGCGGCGCGGAACTCCTCCCGCGTGTGATAGCCGAGCAGTGAGAAGTTATTTTCCACGCCGCCGGAGTAATGGGCCGACACCGTTCCCAGACTCGTGGAATTGCGCTGCAGCACGGTCCCGTTGTCGCGGTCTTCCACCAGTACATCGGCCTTCACGTGGAACCGCTGGCGATCGCCGAAATAATCCAGCCGCACGTCGGGGGCAAGAAATCGCGTATCGGCCGTGGTATCGGCCAGCCCCCGCACCGCTTTAGGCACGATGTAGTAGCCATCGGTTTCAAAGGCGCGCACATTCGCCGAAATCCCCATCTTCCGCCAGGGCTGCGCGAAGCCGGCGGAAAACAGCTTCTGCGCCAGATTGCCGCCTTCAAAGCCCGCGTGGATGCGCGAACGCTCACCGTTTAGCGAAGTCAACGCGATGGCGCCGCTCATCGCCCGGTCTCCGAACACGCTGGTGGAGGCGCCTCGCATCACCTCCACGCGTTCAATCTGTTCGGGAGAAAAGCGGTTCCACTGGATCCACCCGCCAAACGGATCGTTGACCGGAACGCCATCAAACAGCACCAGCGTGCGGCTGGCGCCGGAGCTGCCCAGCCCGCGAAGAGAAACACCCTGGGTAGTGGGATTCGCCACCAGGCTGGAGGAACGGCGGAACAGGCTGAAGCCGGGAATCATGCGCAGCCTGTCGTCCAGGTTCACTCCCGGAATCCGCCGCAGCTCGGGGCGGCCCAGAACGCTGATGCTGGCGGGAGTCTCCGTCTGGATCCGGCCCACCACGGTGACTGAACTGGTCACTGGCTCCAGCCCCGGCTCAGGATCCGCCTTCGATCCGATCTCCGGCGCGCTCTGCGCCCTCAACAGCGGCATCAAGAGCATCGCCATCCATAACGCGCGCCTGATGCCAGCCGCTGTCCCGCAGCGCGGCGGGTGACAGGCTGAATACGATCTTGAAACTGCTGCTCTCATTGGGAACCAACACACCTTGCCGGGCCACCGGCTCCGCTTCCGCCAGATACTTCAGAATACCGTAGACGTCCGCCGCTTCAGGAACCCGCAAATCGGCGCGCTGGCTGACAAAGCGCATGCGCGATCCGCGGCTGGCCAGGCGCCAGCTCAGAAAGGCACAACAATCGATTGCGGTCTCAAGCCATGGCTCCTTTCCGGGCGGCACGCACTGATCCAGACAGATCTCCACCAGATGATCCTCCTCACGGGCGAACTCCCGCACCTGCAGGTCTCCGGTGTGAGCGGTGGCTTTCCAATCGACGTGCCGCGCGCTCTCCATGTGCTCATAGGGACGGATGCGGTAAAAGTCGTGGCCGCGGCCGCGAAAGTGTGCCTCCATGTCGCCTTCCAGGGATCGCATCAGATCTTCGAATCCGGGACGCGGATCAATGGATGGATAAACAAGCACCTCCCGCCGCAGCTTCACCTGAATCCGGCGCTCGGTGAAGCCGAACGGAAATCGCGTGGTGAATTGATACTGGCTGTCGCCCACCAGGCCGCGCTTCTTAAATCGCACCGTGGTGAGGGACTCCAGCACTCCGCCGCCAGGCACCATCGGAAAATAGATGCGCTCCGGACTTTCATCCTCGTCGCCTGATTGAAGGTGTATGGAGAAGGAAGGCATCCAGCGCTTGCTGTTGGTGAGTTGCACGCGGGCCGGAAGCTGCCGCCTGGCAAAGACATGATCCGGCAGCAGGAGACGCACTTCCAATCCGGCCAGGCTCAACCGGCTCACAAAGCCGCTGATGAGCATGGTGGAAAGCATCGCCGCCAGCAGCAGGAACAGCAGGTTGTTCCCTGACGCGAAGGCGGCAAGACCGAGCAATATGATGAGCAGCGTAAAGGCCAGCCCGCTCCAGGTAACCTGGTGGCGGACGCCGCTCTTCCATCTGCCTAACCAGCGCCAGGCTTCCCGCAGGCGCGATGAGAATCGCAAAAGCCCCCCTTCAGACGCGCAGGTCGTAGCCGGATGCGCGCATGCCGGAAATAATCCCATCGCGCACGGCCGTCACCTCTTCATTGGACAGCGTGTGATCGGCCGCGGCAACCGTGATGCGGAACGAAACGCTCTTGACGCCCTCGGGCAGCGGCGCGCCTTCATATTGCCGCAGAAACTCCACCTGTTCCAGATACGGCCCGCCAAGTGAGTGAATCTGCCTGCCGATGTCGCCCACCAGCGCTCTTTGTCCGGCGACAACCGAAAGATCGAAGGCGCTTTCCGGGTAACGGCGAACCGCCTTGTACTTGACGTCGGCAGGCGCCAGCCGTTCCACCACGGCAAGATCGATGTCCAGCACAACCGCCCTTCCCGTCTCCACGTAATTGGGATGAAATTCGAACATGCGGCCTGCCGCCTCTCCACGCCACCACACCTCCGCCGCGCGCGAAGGATGCTCATACTGGCGCGCCTGGGCCGGCCGCAACTCGCAGCCCGGCATCAGGCATTCGGCCAGCCGCTTCACTTCAAACAGCGTTTCCGTGCCGCCCTGCCGGCTGTACATTGCCGCGGCCAGATGCGGCGCCTCCTCTGGGAGAGATCCCGCCCGCTTATGAATTTCAAAGCCCACCTCGAATAGCCGGAATGAGGCGAAGTGCTTGCCGTTTTCCTGGATGTTTTTCCAGAGGCCGGGAATCAGCGTGCGCCGCAACAGGCCCTGCTCCACCGAAATCGGATTCGTCACTCTGATGTGATCCTCCGGCGCCAGGCCGAAGCGGCGCACATCCTCCTCGCTTAGAAACGAGTAGTTGTAGACTTCGTCAAAACCCTGCGCCGCGCACATTCTCCGCAACGAACGGAAGAACCGCAGCCGCGGATTGTCAGAGGCGGGCACGGCCGGCACAAGCGGCGGCGTGGGCGGAATCGTCGCGTAGCCTTCCATGCGCCCGATCTCTTCCACCAGATCGTCCTTGATGGAGATGTCCTTGGTGGCGCGCCAGGAGGGCACCCTGACGGAAAAGACGCCCTGCGCGGGCTCGCTCACTCCGAACTCCAACGCCTCCAGAATCCGCCGCACTTCCCCGGGCGCAATCGGACGCCCCAGCTTGCGCACCAGCCAGTCCATGGGAAGCTCGATGGGCGCGGTTGTCCTCGGCGGCGCCGCCATGTCGGACAGTCCTCCGGCGATTCTTGCGTCGGGCGCCACCAGTTCCAGAAGAGCAACCGCGCGCGCCAGCCCGCGCAGGGTGTTTACCGGATCCTGGGCCTTTTCAAAGCGCATCGACGCGTCGGTGCGCAGCTTCAGACGGGAAGAGGTGCGCCGGATGCTGGCCGCGTGAAAATTCGCACTCTCAAACACAATTCGGGTGGTGGTATCTGAAATCGCGCTGTCCCAGCCGCCGATCACCCCGGCCAGCGCGATGGGTCCCTCGCGATCGGCGATTACCAGGGCGGACGGCGTGAGTTCGTACCATTCACCGTTCAGCGCCAGCATCCGTTCGCCCTCCTCCGCGCCGCGCACAATGATCGTGTCTCCGCGCAGTTTATCGGCGTCAAAGGCGTGCATGGGCTGCGCCAACTCTGCCATCACGAAGTTCGTGATGTCCACGATGTTGTTGATGGGATTCAGCCCCACCGCCTGCAGCCGCTGTTGGAACCACAACGGCGAAGGGCCCACCTTCACGTTGGCTACCACCAGCGCGGAATAGCGCGGGCAAAGCTGGAGATCGCGGATATCGACGCCGTAGACGGGCGAGGCGGCGGGAACCAGCTCTGTGTTGACCGGATCGCGCAGTTGCTTGCCGGTGATCGCCGCCACTTCGCGCGCCATGCCGTGGTGTCCCCACAGATCGGGCCGGTGGGTGAGGGACTTATTGTCCACTTCGATGATCGAATCGGCCGCCAGGCGCGGAAGCCGGGCGCCCGGCTCAACGCCATCCAGTTCCAGGATGCCTTCCTGGTCGCGGTTGATGCCCAGTTCCGCCGCGCTCGCCAGCATGCCGTCGCTTTCCACGCCGCTGACCACGCGCTTTTCGATCACCCGGCCTTCGAGCGCGGTACCCGATGGCACGTAGGCGGTAACAATGCCGGCGCGGCAGTTCGGCGCTCCGCACACCACCGTTCGGCGCCCCAGCCCACCGGCGTCCACCACCGCCTTCACATTGTGCGAATCAGCGATCGGCTCCACCGAGAGCACCCGCGCGGCCACCACCCGTTCAAAATGCGCTCCGGTAAGCTCCACGCCTTCGCACTCGGCCGTCTTGATGGTGATCAGCCGCATCAGCTCACGCGGTTCAACGTCCAAATCGCGGACGAGTTCCCGGATCCAGTTGTAGGAAAATTTCACAGTCTTCGTACCTTATTAGAATTGGCGCAGGAAACGCAGGTCGCCACCTTGCAGATGGCGGATGTCATCAATGCCATAGCGCATCATCACCAGGCGCGTCAGCCCCAGCCCGAAGGCGAAGCCTCCCCACTGTTCCGGATCGATGCCGCCCATGCGCAGAACGTTGGGATGCACCAACCCGCACGGCAACAGTTCCACCCATCCGCTCTGCTTGCACACCGGGCAGCCCGGACCACCGCAGATCAGACATTGCACATCCAGTTCGAAGCCCGGTTCGACGAACGGAAAATAGCCCGGCCGCAGCCGCACCGTGACCTCGCGCCCGAAGATGTGCGCCAGCAGCGTCTTCATGAAATAGAGCATGTGGGCGATGGAGACGTCGCGGTCCACCATCATGCCTTCCAGTTGGTAGAAGGTGTGCTCGTGAGAAGGGTCCACTTCTTCGTTGCGGAAGACGCGGCCGGGCGCGATCATACGCAGCGGCGGACCGAACCGGGCCATGCCGCGCACCTGCACGGGCGAAGTGTGCGTGCGCAGGACGTGCCCGCCTTCCAGCCAGAAGGTGTCCTGCATGTCGCGCGCCGGATGATCGGGCGGTATGTTCAACGCATCAAAATTGTTGTACTCGGTTTCCACTTCCGGCCCATACAATACCGACACGCCCATCGACAGGAACAGATCCTCCAGTTCCTGCTGGATCTGGGTCAGCGGGTGGAGGCTGCCGGGACGCGGGCCCGGCGCGGGCAATGTGAGATCCACCCACTCGGCGTCCAGGCGGGCGTTCAGCGCCTGTTCCTCGAACATCGCCTTGCGCGCGTCCATGGCGCTTTCCAACTCCGACTTGGCGGCGTTCAACAGCTTGCCGATCTTGGCCCGTTCATCGGCCGCGATCCGGCCCATGTCCTTGCTGATCTGGGCCAGCGTGCCCTTGCGGCCGAGCACTTCGACGCGTACGGCTTCGAGCGCGCCGGCCGTAGCGGCTTCGTCGATGCGTTTGCGCGTGGAAGCGGCGAGTTCTTTTAGCGATTCTTCGATCATCCGTAAAAGCTTTATTCTAGCGGTGCGGCTGCCCGGACGTGGTGAACCGCCTGCTAACGGCCTTCCAACTCGCGCAGCAGCCAGGCTTTGGCCAGGCGCCACTCCCGCTTCGCCGTGGCTGAGGATATCTCCATCACCTCGGCGGCTTCCTCAATCGTCAATCCGCCAAAGAACCTCAGTTCCACCAGGCGCCCCTGCCCGGCATCGAGGGCGGCCAGCCGCTGCAGGGCGATATCGATCAGCTCTAAGTCCAGCTCGCTGCTGGCCACCTTGTCCGCTTCGGCCAGATCCACGCGCACCAGCGTCGCGCCGCGCTTGGCCGCCTTGCGGGCGCGCGACAGATCCACCAGTGTGCGCCGCATCATCTCGGCGATCGCGCCGAAGAAGTGGGCGCGGTTCTGGAAGTCCGGCTTGCGATGCGCGGCAATGCGGAAGAAGACCTCGTGCACCAGTTCCGTGGGTTGGAGCGAAACCGCCTGCTCCATACGCAGGTGGTGACGGGCCAGTACGCGAAGTTCGGAGTATACGGCCGGAATCAGGCGCTCCAGAGCTTCCGGCTCGCCGCGATTCCACTCCTCCAGAAGCCGGGTGATTTCGTTCGAGGCAGACAGCATGGTCCGGTGGTTTAGACAAGCGTAATAAACCCTGATCCGAATCTCAAGCGCTTCGCGCCACGAAAGTGCAGATCGAGGAAATTCGGCCGCCGTAGACCGCGTCATGCGCACTGGCTCGCGGTTTGTCTGGACGAAGGCCGCGGCTACCGGAAACTGCGAACAATCGCGATGCGAGATTCCAGTGATCCCGCCGTGTCCACAGCACGCGGCTCTCATCCCTCGCCAAGCTGATCCCCCGGAATCAACTGAGGCCGGCGGAAAGTACTCGCAAAAATCTGATCCGCATCCCGGCCCGTTTACGCCACGGATCATTGACGAAGCAAATGACGCAACTTAGGCAGATCACGGGCGCCGGAGACTTGGTTGTTCAGCTCTCGAAGGGAGATCAGGATGTTATCGAAATGGAGATACATGTCGCTGACCGCGCTAGCCTTACTCATCGTCGGCTCGCCGCCGCTTCACGCGCAATCGGCGCGGGTTTTCTCCATCAGTACAGTAGCGGGGGCGGCGAAGAATACGGCCGACGGAGTTCCCCCGCTGGAGCTTCCGCTGTACTTGCCAAGCGATCTGGCGTTTGACGCACAGGGCAATCTCTACTTCACGTCGCTGGAGCAGGGCCGCGTCCGGAAGATGAGCCCGGACGGCCAGATCACGACCGTCGCCGGTACGGGAGCCGATGGCTTCAGCGGCGACGGCGGACCGGGCTCACGCGCGCAGGTGAACGGTCCGCAGGGCGTGGCCATCGACGCGGCGGGGAATGTGTTTTTCGCGGACTCACGCAACCAGCGCGTCCGGAAGGTGACTCCCGACGGCGTCATCAGCACCGTTGCCGGAAGCGGCCCCGCTGGCTTCGCGGGCGACGGCGGTCCGGCAACGCAGGCGCGTCTTCTGAATCCGCAGGCAGTCGCCGTGGACCCGGCTGGCAACCTATACGTCGGCGATCACGGGAACTTCCGCGTCCGCAAAGTATCCACCGACGGCGTGATCAGTACCATCGCTGGGACGGGCACGCCGGGCACCGTGGCGGGCGCAAGAGCCATTGATTCCCAACTTCCCGGCATCAGCGACCTGGCGTTCTACCGCGGCAAGCTTTACATCGCGGAAGGCAATATTCGCGTGCGGGTCGTAAACGAGGACGGCACGATGAGTATCTACGCCGGTAATGGAAACGGCGGTATCCCGGCAAACGGCTCTGTCGCCGCCACTTCTCCACTCGATTTCGTCCGATCGCTCGCCTTCGATTCGTCCGGGAATCTGTTCCTCTCAGCCAACACCTCGTTGTTCCGAATCTCCGCGCAGGGCACTATCTCTACGGTCGCCGGCGTCGGTCGCATCGGCTATTCGACAGAGGGACCGGCGCTGGAGACCGCGATCAATGTCGCGCGGGGCATCGCCGTCAACACCAACGGTGACGTCTACTTCTGTGACCAGACGAATCGCATCCGCAAACTGTCCGGAAACAGGATCACGATCGTGGCGGGCGCCGATTCCGTAGGCCGCGATGGATCCCCTGCCCTGGACGCAACGGTGGGTTTTCCGATCGGGCTCTCCATCGACCGGCAAGGAACCCTGTTCTTCGCCGAGCAGTTCAGTTATCGGCTTCGCCGCATCTCTCCTGGCGGCCAGGTTTCGGTGGCGGCAGGAACCGGTTCGGTAAACGGTAGCGGGGAAACCGGTATTGCGGCGGCTGGAGTGGCGATCGCCACTCCTTGGGCCGTCGAGGCAGATAACAATGGAGGCTTCTATCACACCACCGGTGACGCACGCATCCGGCGTGTCGATGCGCAGGGAGTCACGAGGATCATCTCCGGCACAGGCAGCGGCGGTTTTTCCGGTGATGGTGGTCTAGCCAATTCTGCACAACTCACGAGCATCCTGGGACTGAAGCTGGACACCAGAGGCAACCTCTACTTCTCCGACGGACCGCGCATCCGCCGCATCTCCTCCGCCGGAGTCATCAGCACCATCGCGGGCCGATCCCTGCACGGCTTCGCCGGAGATGGCGGTCCGGCAACTGACGCTTCCCTGAACTTCCCGGAGCAACTGGCGCTGGACTCTGCCGGGAATCTCTACATTGCCGATCGTGCCAACCACCGCATCCGCCGCATTTCACCGGGCGGCATCATCAGCACGGTGGCCGGAATCGGCCTCGCGGGCTTTGCGGGTGACGGCGGCCCGGCAGTCAATGCCAGACTCTCCGGTCCCAGGGGCGTTGCCGTAGACAGCCGTGGCAACCTCTACATCGCCGATACCAACAACCTGCGCATCCGCACGGTGGATCGCCAGGGGATCATCACTACTGTCGCCGGCGCCGGCCGGAGCGGATTCTCAGGCGACGGCGGCCCGGCAACGGCCGCGCTCATGAGCAACCCTTTTCACCTCACGGTAGATGCTGAAGACAACATCTACTTCGCAGACCGGCTGAACCATCGCATCCGCAAACTCACCGCGCTGACGCCGGGCCGGCTCACCATGGTCGGTGGCGACAACCAGAAGGCCCTGGTAGGCGCTGTGCTAGACCAACCGCTGGCCGTGCGCGTCACCTCAGCGTCGGGGATCGCCCTTGCCGGCCTTGGCGTCCGCTTCGAAGTGATGACCGGCGTGGCCCGGCTGCAATCCAACCTTCGCACCACGTCAGCCGATGGCGTTGCGTCCGTGGTGGTCACACTCGGGGACACTCCGGGCGCGATTGAAGTCCGGGCGAGCGTGGAAGGCTTGCCGCCGCTCACGTTCAAACTCACTGCCGAGGCCGTCGGAGCAACAGGCCTGCCCGAGATTTCCGCCATCATCGGCGCAGGTCGAAGTATTCCGTCCGTGACCGCAGCCGCGCCGAACGGCCGGATTGCGATCGTCGGTTCACGCCTGGCCTCGGCCGCACGCGAGGCCGGCCCGGATGACATCGTCGAGGGGCGGTACCCGTCGAAACTGGAAGGAGTCTGCGCTACCGTCGGCGGGCAGGCCGCGCCGATAGTGGCAGTAGCGGCCAACCAAATCACCGCCATCGTTCCCGCGGGGGCTGCGGGCGAAGTCGAGGTGCAGGTGCTGACCGATTGCGGAGGTCCGGCGGAAGCCCGCAGCAACGCCGTAATGCTGACCGTACAAACGGCGGCGCCGGAATTTCTGTACTGGGTCAACAATCCAGACGGAGCCAATCCGATACGCGCCGTCCTTGCCGAAGGGGGCCGAGCCGTAGGACCCGCGGGAATGGCCGGAGTGGAAGACGCCGCACCCGCCGCGGCCGGGGACGAGGTGATCCTTTCAGCCATCGGGTTGGGAGCCACCGATCCACCGCTCGAAGCCGGCCAGGTCATCGACCAGCCCGCCGCGGTCACCCAGCCCGTGGAAGTGATTGTGGACGGCGAAAAGCTCGCGGCCGAAGACGTATTCTCCGTAAGCGCGCGCGCAGGCGCCGCGGGTATCTACGACATCCGGATTCGAATCCCTGCTTCGGCAGACAGCGGGCGCGCAACCGTGGTTGTGCGCGTGGGCGGCTTCCAGTCGCCCGACGGCGCGTTCCTGCAGATCAAGTAACGCATGTGCACCGCCACCTACCAGACTGGTTCGGATTCAAAATCTGGGCCAACGCGCGATCGCGCGTTGGGGCGATACGTTGACGGTGTCGGGGGGAAGCGGATCGGGAACCCTGCGGCTAACCTACGAACTCACCGGAACCACATCCGGCGAAGGTGCGGTCAATCTGCTCGTGCAGGCGCCTAACGGCGGGTTCCAGATCACGCAAGCAGACACTCTGGTTGCCGACATTGCGTTCCGGTTCAGAGTCCCGTTCCCCCTCTTCCCTTCCTTGACACTGGGGAACGGCCCCCGAACACCGGCCTTGGGCCCGGCAACACTGCATTCCGTTCTCAACTACGCGCAAACGGCAAGACTGATGCCGTTTGTGATTTTCGATCAAGATATCCTGTCACGGCAGAGAGCGTACCTGAGCCAAGGCCGATGGTGCTTGCCGGAATCGGCTTGATGTGGCTACTCAGCCGACAAAGAAAGACCGGCGTCTAGCTAAGCCTGCCGCAGTGGGGCTCGCCCAGACGTCAACCTCCGCTCGCGGCAAGCATCACACCCGCACCGGCTCCGGATGGGCCACCGGTTGTTTCTTCTTCTTGCGCGTCCACGCCTGCAGCGCCGCCAGATACGTGTACACCACCGGCGTCAGATACAGCGTCACCATCTGCGAGAAGATCAGCCCGCCCACCACCACCAGCCCCAATGACTGCCGCGCGTCGCCGCCCGCGCCATACCCTACCGCGATCGGCACCGCGCCCAGCAGCGCCGCCATCGTCGTCATCATGATCGGACGGAACCGGATCAGGCAGCCCTGATAGATCGCCTCATTGGGCGCCAGATTCTGGGTTCGTTCCGCCTCCAGCGCGAAGTCGATCTGCATGATCGCGTTCTTCATCACAATGCCGATCAGCATAATCAGACCCACAAATCCGTAAATATTCAGATCCAGCCAGAACAGCATCAGCGTCAGCAGCGCGCCGAAGCCCGCCGACGGCAGCCCGGAAAGGATCGTCAGCGGGTGGATGTAGCTCTCATAGAGTATCCCCAGCACGATGTACACCACCAGAATCGCCACGATCAGCAGCAGCACCAGGTTCGACTGCGATCCCTGGAACGCCTGCAGCGATCCCTGAAACGCCGTCCCGATCGACTCCGGCAGCATCTTCTTCACCAGTTCATCCACATGGGCCGCGGCATTGCCCAGCGGCACGCCCGGCTGCGTGTTGAACGACACCGTCACCGCCGGCAACTGCCCGTAATGATTGATCGTCTGCGGACCCGTATCCTCATCCACGCGCGCCACTGAATCGAGCGGAATCAGGCGGTCCCCGGTTCCCTTAAAATAGAGCATCGAAAGCGCCTTGGGATCCTGCTGGAACTCGGGCAGCAATTCGAGCAGCACCTTATACTCGTTCACCGAACTGTAGATGGTGGACACCCAGCGCGGGCCGAACGCGTCATAGAGCGCGTTCTCAATCTGCTCGGCATTCACCTGCAGCGCCGCCGCCTTGTCGCGGTCGATCCTTACGTTCACCTGCGGCGTGCGGATCTGCAGATTGCTGGTCACGTCTTCGAGCCCCGGCGCCTTGGCCAGTTCCTTGGTGAACGCCTCGGCGGCAGTGAAAAGTTCCTCCCGGTCAGGCGACTGCAGAGAGAATTGGTAGGGGCTCTTGGTCACCTGCCCGCCGATCTGCACGGTAGGCGGGTTTTGGATATACGTGCGCAGCCCGGCGATCTCGCCCACTTCGTCGCGCAACTGCCGGATCACTTCATTCACACCCGCCGTACGGTCATGCCGCGGTTTCAGGTGCACAATAAGCTGCCCAAAGTTGGCTCCACCCAGCGTCGCAGCCGTCGTTCCGCCCAGGCTCGACACCAGCCCGTCCACGTTGGGATTGCGCGAAATCACCTCGGCTACTTCTTTCTGGTGTTCCACCATCTGGTGGTAGGAGGTGCCTTCGGTCGCCTCAGTAAACGCCAAAACCTGGTCGGTATCCTGATCCGGGATGAAGCCTTTCGGGATCGACTGGAACATCCAGCCCGTGGCCGCCACCAGCAGCAGAGCCCCCAGCACGGTGGCGATGCGATGGCGCAGTACGAATACCAGCGTTACATCGTAGACCCGCAGCATCCATTCGAAGAAACGTTCCGTTACGCGGTAAAACCAGCCGCGCCGGCCGCCATGCACTGACCCCAGAAAGCGGCTGCACAGCATCGGCGTCAGCGTTACACTCACCACGCCGGAAATCAACACCGCCACGCAAATGGTGACTGCGAATTCACGGAACAGCCGCCCCAGCACGCCGCCCATAAACAGCACCGGAATAAACACAGCGGCCAGCGACAGCGTCATGGACACGATGGTGAAGCCGATCTCACGCGCGCCTTCAAACGCCGCCGCCATCGGCTTCTTGCCCATCTCGATGTGGCGCACGATGTTCTCCAGCATCACGATGGCGTCATCCACCACAAAGCCCACCGACAGAATCAACGCCATCATCGACAGGTTGTCCAGGCTGTAATCCAGCAGGTACATCACGGCGAACGTGCCGATGATGGAAAACGGCAGAGCCAGGCTGGGAATGATGGTGGCGGAAAAATTGCGCAGGAACAGAAAGATCACCATGATCACCAGACCCAGCGTCAGCACCATGGTGAATTTCACGTCCTCGAACGACTCGCGGATCGTCTCTGACCGGTCATAGAGCACGTCCATCTTCACCGATGGCGGCAGTTCGGTCTGGAACACCGGCAGCAGTTCCTTGATCTTTTCGGTCACCGCCATGGTGTTGGTGCCGGGCTGGCGCTGGATGGCCAGCACCACCGCCCGCTGCTCATTGCCGTTCTTGTAGAACCAGGAAGCCGCGCGGTCGTCTTCAATGCCGTCGTTGACCTCGCCCAACTCTTCCAGCCGGATGGGTGAGCCGTTGCGGTAGGCCACTATCACCGGCCGGTACGCCGCGGCGTTCATCAACTGGCCGGTGGCCTGCAGCGTAAACGCCCGCTGCGGTCCCACGATGGTGCCGATCGGCAGATTCACGTTCCAATTGCGCAGCGCCGTCTCCACTTCGTTGATGCCCACCTGCCGCGACGCCAGCGCCCGCGGGTTCATCTGCACATGAACGGCGTAACGCTGCGCGCCCAACACCTGCACCTGCGCCACTCCGTTCACCATGGAGATGCGCTGCGCCACGCGCGTTTCGGCATACTCGTTCAGGGTCCACAGCGGCATGGTGCCCGATGTCAGCACCAGGTACAGAATCGGCTGGTCTGCCGGATTCACCTTGGTGAACGTCGGCGGCGTGGGCATACCTTGCGGCAGCAGGCGCGCCGCCTGCGTGATGGCCGCCTGCACATCCACCGCCGCCCCATCCAGATTGCGGCTCAGGTCAAACTCCAGCGTGATGCGCGTCGAACCCAGCGAGTTCACCGAACTCATCGCGCTCAGGCCGGCGATCATCGTGAACTGGTTTTCGAGCGGTGTCGCCACCGCCGAAGCCATCGTCTCCGGACTCGCGCCCGGCAGGCTTGCCGTCACCAGCAGCGTGGGCAGGTCCACGTTCGGCAGATCGCTCACCGGAAGCGCGCGATAGGCCACCGTCCCAAACAGCGCGATGGCGGCCATCAGCAGACTGGTGGCGATCGGCCGCTCAATAAATGTATCGGAAAAATTCATGCACTCAATCCCCGGCGGCGGCGGGCGAAGGTTCCCCCGCGCGGTGTTTCCGCCCCGATCTTCGCCACAGATAGACCAGTGAATCCAGGTAGGTATAGACCACCGGCGTCAGATATAACGTCACGAATTGGGAGACGATCAGTCCGCCCGCCACGGCCAAGCCTAACGGACGCCGCGTCTCGCCTCCGGCGCCAAAGCCGATCGCGATCGGCAGCACGCCCAGCAGCGCGGCCAGCGTGGTCATCAGAATCGGACGGAACCGGATGACGCAGCCTTCATAGATCGCATCCATCGGACTCTTGCCTTCCTTACGTTCCGCCTCAAGCGCAAAGTCGATCTGCATAATCGCGTTCTTCTTCACGATGCCCACCAGCATGAACAGGCCCACAAAGGCGTAGACGTTCAACTCCTGCCTGAACAGCACAAGCGTTGCCAGGGCCCCCAACCCGGCAGAAGGCAGGCCGGAAAGAATCGTCAGCGGATGCACGTAACTTTCATACAGCACGCCCAGGCAGATGTAGACCACCAGCACCGCGATGATCAGCAGCGTGGTCATATTCTGCATAGAGTCCTGGAAGGCTTTTGCCGTCCCCTGGAAGCTGGTCTGAATCGTGCCAGGCAGCCGCGATGCCGCTTCCTCGATCTCGCCAACCACGTCGCCCAGCGCCGTGCCGGGAAGCAGATTGTAGGAGATGGTGACCGAGGGAAGCTGCCCGTTGTGGGCGATGGTTTGCGGCCCGGCGTCGGTGTAAGTGGTGGCGAACGCATCCATCGGAATCAGCACGCCCTCGCGATTTTTGAAGTAGAGCTTCGACAGCAGGTCGGGATGCTCCTGATACTCGGGCTGCACTTCCAGCAAAACCTTGTACTGGGCGTTGGGCGCGTAGATAGTGGAAGACCAGCGCGGCCCGAAGGCGTCGTACATGGCGTTGGAAACGTCGCGCATGTTCAGATGCATGGACGCCACCTTGTCCCGGTCCACCTTCACGTTCAGCCGCGGATTGCGCATCTGCAGATCGCTGGTCACGTCAGTGATACCAGGGATCTGCGCGATGGCCCGCTGCAAACCGGGCGCCACCCGGTACAACTCATCCACGTCGGGCCCCTGCAGCGTGTATTCGTACTGAGCCTTCGACATGCGCCCGCCGATCCGGATCGCCGGCGGAGCCGTGAGGAATACCCGCGCCCCCACAAAGCCCCCAAACTCCGGCCGCAGCTTGTCGATAATCTGGGTCACCGAAAGCGGACGTTCTTTGCGCGGCTTCAGCGTGATGAACGAACGTGCGGTGTTGGCACTCTGGTTGAACGAACCGCCCGCGCTGGTCATCATCGACTCCACGTTCTCGTCGCTGCTGATGATCCTGGCGATCCTCTGCTGATACTCCGCCATCTTGTAGTAGGAAATGCCCTGGATCGCCTCCGTGTTGGCGTACATCGAATCGCTGTCCTGATCCGGGATGAAACCTTTGGGCACGATCTCAAACAGGTACATCGTCAGCCAGATGGTGGCGGCAAACACGGCCAACATCACCGGCCGGAAGCGAAGGACGAGCTTCAGCGTCCATTCGTACCAGCGCAGCATCATCTGGAAGAACCATTCCGTCACGCGGAACATCCACCCGTTGGTCTCCTCGTGCGCCCCTTTCAACAACCGGCTGCACAGCATCGGCGTGAGGGAAATCGAAACGAACCCGGAAAGCAGAATCGCCACCACGATGGTCACCGCGAACTCATGGA
>JANRLE010000206.1:0-37511 GCA_033762895.1 Bryobacteraceae bacterium
CCGGTGTACGTACCTTCAGCGGCGCCTTTGCTCCGTTTGCCGCGTCGATTGCGAAATCCGGTC
Organism: Bryobacteraceae bacterium; assembly: GCA_033762895.1. Lineage (GTDB taxonomy): Bacteria > Acidobacteriota > Terriglobia > Bryobacterales > Bryobacteraceae > CADEFT01. The sequence goes on from JANRLE010000206.1 coordinate 64, forward strand.
TCTACTGTGGATACGATTCGGCGGGGCAGCATGTGGCCGCCGCCTGCGGCACTCCGCTGCTGACGGTATTTGCGGGCTACGCCTCGGCGCGCATGTATCAGCGCTGGCGGCCGGACGGGCCGGGGCCGAAGGAAGTGATCCGCGTGGAATCACAGGATCCCGAACGGGTGATGGAGGAATGCCGCAGGGCACTTGTCCGTCTGCGCGGCAGCTAGCTCAATCGGGGCCCATCGATACCGCGTATAATGGCGCAGTATGCTGAGAAAATCCATCTTGATTGCATTGGCGCTGGCAGGCGCCTTCGCGGGAGGCTTATACATGGGAGAGGAACCGGTTGAGGCGGCAAATGCCCGGGTCTTTGAAATGCGCACCTACTATACGCATCCGGGCAAGCTGCCAAACCTGCTGGCCCGTTTCCGCAACCACACCACAAAGCTGTTTGAAAAGCATGGCATGACGAACATCGGCTACTGGGTACCGCAGGATGCGCCTGGAAAGGACAACACGTTAATCTACATCCTGTCGCATTCCAGCCGCGATGCCGCCATGGCGTCCTGGAAAGCCTTTCAGGAAGATCCGGAGTGGAAGAAGGCGCGCGACGCTTCCGAACAAAGCGGCAAGATCGTGGAGAAGGTGGAACGCGTCTTCATGGACGCGGTGGACTTTTCCAAGATCAAGTAGATGGACCGCAGAAGCTTCCTTGCGGGTGCGCCGGCATCGGCGCTGGCAGCGCAGACGGCGCACCTGGCGCAGACGCCGGCCGCACCCGCGAAACCGAACATCATCTGGCTGTTTGCCGATCAGCATCGCGCCCAGGCGCTGGGCTGCAACGGCGACCCGAACGCGCGTACGCCCAACCTGGACAACATGTCCGAACTTGGGGTGAACTTCACCACGGCGCTTTCGGGTTTCCCTTTGTGCTGCCCGTTCCGGGGCTCGCTGCTGAGCGGGCGCTATCCGCACCATTGTGTCCCCGGACATGAGTATCCGCTGCCTGACGGCCAGCAGACCGTAGCCAAGCCCTTCAAAGATGCCGGCTATCACACCGGATACTTCGGCAAGTGGCACCTGGGCGGGCATAAGGAACGCAACGGCCGGGGAGGCTTCTTCATCACCGATCCGGACAAGCGGGGTGGCTTCGATACCTGGGTTGGATACGAGAACAACAACAGCCAGTGGGATTGCTGGGTGCATGGCGGCGCGGGCCGGGATGCGTTTCACTACCGGCTGCCCGGCTACGAAACCGACGAACTCACCAATCTGCTGATCAAGTACATCAGGGAACGGGCGCAGGATCAGAAGCCATATTTCGCCGTGATCTCGGTGCAGCCGCCGCACGATCCCTACGTGGCGCCCGCCGATTTTATGGGCCGCTACGCGCCGGCCAGGATTGAGATGCGGCCGAATGTGCCGAACGTGCCGCGGGTGATGGAACAGGCAAGGCGTGAAATCGCGGGCTACTACGCGATGATTGAGAACTGGGATTGGAACATCGGCCGCATCCGCCGCGCGCTGGAGGAAACCGGCCAGTCGTTCCATACGCATCTGGTGGCGTTTTCCGATCACGGCGACATGCATGGATCCCAGGGCATGTTCCGCAAGACGAATCCGTTTGAGGAATCGATCCGCGTGCCGTTTCTGATGGCGGGCGAACAGCCGCGCTATAACGGGCGGGTGAATGGCCGGTTCCCGGTGCCGCTGAATCATGTCGACATCGCGCCCACCAGTCTTGGACTGTGCGGTATCCCCAAGCCGGACTGGATGGAAGGCACCGACTATTCCCATCACCGCTTCGGCCGCAAGAGCGAGCGCGAAGAGCCGGATTCGGCCTACCTGCAAAACGTGGTTCCCACGGGCCACGCCCATAGCATCAACAAACCCTATCGCGGCCTGGTGACCAGGGACGGGTGGAAGTACGTGGCTTTCGAGCAGACTTCTTTCGTGCTATTCAATTTGAACGAGGATCCGTTTGAACAAGTGAATCTGGCCCACAACAACCGCTACCGCGCTGAGCGCCAGAAGCTGATCCGACGCCTGAAGGAATGGGTAGCCGGAACCGGCGACAAGTTCGCTCTGCCGGAAGACTAAGCCGATGCAGCGATTCCCTTGTCCCGGCTGCGGGGCGGACATGAGCTTCGACCCGAAGACGGAGGCGCTGAAATGCGACTACTGCGGCGTGACGCAAAAGGTGTCGCACCCGGTAAATCAGACGGTGGTGGAAGTCTCCTACGAGGAGTACGCACACGGCGCCGGGACGATGACAAAGATCGCCGAAAAGGCGATGGAGTTGAAGTGCGATAGCTGCGGCAGCATCTTCCAGTTCCAGCCATCGGAGTTCGCCGGGACCTGCCCGTTCTGCGCGGCCAAGATCGTGGCGCAGGCCAAGGCCGCCGATCCGCTGATCGCCCCCAATGCGGTGTTGCCCTTCGGCATCCCCCGGGAGCGGGCGGTGATGCGGGTGAGCGATTGGCTGGCAAGCCGCTGGTTTGCGCCCTCGGGGCTGAAGCGGATGGCGCGGCCCGACGGGCTGCAGGGCATCTACGTTCCGTTCTGGACCTACGACGCGCATGCGAGAAGCCGCTACCTGGGTAAGCGCGGCGATTACTACTACGAAACCGAGTACGTTACCGTGCAGGATGAGCGCGGCAACATGGTTCGGCGTCCGCAGCAGGTGCGGCGCACGCGATGGAGCCCGGCTTCGGGCATGGTGGAGAACAGCTTCGACGACGTGTTGATTCCCGCTTCGCGCTCCATCAGTCCCAAGCGATTGAATGACCTCGATCCCTGGGATCTGGAGCAGGTGAAACCCTACGAGCCGGCCTACCTGTCCGGGTTCAAGGCGCAGCGATACCAAGTGCTGCTGCCGGAAGGACTGGAGGCCGCCAAAGAGCTGATGAACGCCGGCATCTACCACGCGGTGCGCCAGGACATCGGCGGCGATGAGCAACAGGTGACCGGCCTTGAAACCGAGTGGAGCGCAATCACGTTCAAGCACGTACTGCTGCCGGTGTGGATTGGCGCGTATCGCTTCCAGTCGAAGGTTTTTCAGGTGATGGTGAACGCGCGAACCGGCGAGGTGCAGGGAGAGCGGCCCTACAGCGTGGGGAAGATTGTGCTGCTGATCGTGGGTGTGATACTGGCGATTGCGCTCTTTGCGTGGCTTTCCGATCATCGTTAGCGGGAGGATCGCATGATATCGAGGCGGGAGTTCGCCGGGCGTTTTGCGATGGTGGCGAGCGCGGTGGCCGCTCGGCTGCGCGCGGTGGCCGCGACGGCCAAGCCTGTGCGCATCAGGAATGTCCAGATTTTCCCGATCGAGATTTCCACCTCGCGCGAGGAACTGGAGATGGGCAAGTACGCGCGCTACACGTTCTTCGAAGTGGAGACGGACGCCGGCGTAAGCGGCTATTGCTTTGACCGCGGCAGCTATCACCAGATTCTGGATCGCGTCATCCGGCCGGCCCTGGTGGGCAAGGATCTGTTCGCTGTTGAGGAGCATTTGAGGGCCGGGCTGGGACAATGGGGCGGAGTGGAGCAGGCGATCTGGGACGCCATTGGCAAGATCGCGGGCCAGCCCGTGCACCGTCTGCTGGGCGGTTCCGGCGCAAGCCTCAAGGTCTATCTGACGTGTATCTGGAAGGGCAAGGCGGATCAGTCGCACGTGCCCTACAAAGACATGGCGGATGTGGCGTTGAAGATCCGCAATGCGGGCTATCGCGGAATGAAGATACGCGCCTGGCGGCCGAATGCCATCGATGACGCCGACGCCTGCGGCGAGATTCGCGCCGCCGCCGGAGCCGATTTCACCATCATGGTGGACCGTACGGCGGACCTCAACGGGCTGTGGAATTACTCGACCGCGCTCAGCATGGCGCGTGCCTTGGAAAAGCACAACGTCGCATTCCTGGAAGAACCGTTCGCCCGCGACGACTTCTATTCACCGGCGCGGCTGTCGCGCGAAGTGGACATCCAGGTAACTGGCGGTGAAAGATTCCATGGTCTGGATGCCTACCGCGAGTCCTTTGTGCAGGGTTCCTACGATGTGGTTCAGCCGGACGTGGTGTTATGCGGCGGCGTGTTCATGGTGCGCAAGATCGCGGCGATGGCGCAGGCGTTTCACAAACCGGTGGTGCTGCATGGATCGATGGGGCTGCGCCTGGCCGGATGGCTGCAGGCCAGCGCGGCGATTGGCGCAGAGTGGCAGGAACTGGCGCTGATTACTCCGCCGCTGATGCCGGAAGAGCAGTGGAGTCCCGCGTTGAAGGTGCTGAATGCCAGCAGTTTGTTTACGATTCGCGATGGTCATATTGAAGTTCCGCAGGGGCCGGGGCTGGGACTGGATGTAAATCGGGAGGCGGTGGCGCGGTACCGGATCCCGGATACGCCGGGCCGAAGTTTTTATCCCCAGTATCCCGGATAGGGCGCCAAGTACTTCTGTGGTTATGGATTGCGGGTTCGCTCTGATGACAAATTCAGCCGGCGCGACGCAAGTAATGTCGGATCTGCAATGCTGTCCGAGTCCATTGGCGATTCCCGGACCTGATCCTGTGGAATTTCGCGAGGGCTCTGTTGGGGCGCCGGAGCGGCGAACGCCAGTGCGGAATTCTGGGATATCAGCGTGGTGAGTTGGTTCTTGCATCGAGGATGCGCTGAACCTCACCGGGCAGAGCGGCATCGCAAGATTCGTCTGGGTGGTCCACGGCTATCGAAATCGTACTTGTCAGTGGGGATCGTATCCCGTTCAGCGCTGCAGTGAGCACCTTCACGGCAGATATCGACGAGTCGGGGTACGCCAGTGCCAGCGTATGCGGGCAACCTGACACCCGTACTCGACTCAGGCACGACGCTACCTCCGGAGCCTGCCCCGGAGCCCGCGGCCATCGTATTGGTGGGGGCGGGACTGGCGGCGATGACCCAACGCCAGTTTCGGCGCGGCGGGTGGAAGGTATAATACGGCCATGCAATTGTCGCGCCTGTACCAGGTCAAACAGAACTTTCCGGATCGCCGCATCCACGACATTCCAGGCGAGGTGGCCAAACAGCTTGGCGCCTCTCCGTTCGCTTCGCGCGTAAAACCTGGCGGGCGCGTCGCCATCGGCGTGGGCAGCCGCGGCATCAACAACATCGCCACCATCGTGCGCGCGGTTGTGGACTATTACAAGTCCCACGGTCTTCATCCGCACATTTTCCCGGCCATGGGCAGCCACGGGGCGGCTACGGCGGAAGGGCAGGCCGGCGTGCTGGCGCACTACGGCATTCACGAAGCGAGCATGGGTTGTCCGGTGATCTCCTCGCTTGAGGTGGTGCCGCTGGGCAAGACGGCCGACGGCATTGAGGCGTTCATGGACCGGTCCGCTTATGAGAGCGACGGGGTTATGCTGATCGGGCGCGTGAAGTGGCACACCGACTTCATGGGCAAGATCGAAAGCGGCCTGTTCAAGATGATGGCGATCGGGCTGGGCAAATTTTCCGGCGCCCAGCGTTATCACACCTATGCCTACAAGCTGGGTCTGGAGAACGTGATTCGCGGTGTTGGACGGCAGGTGCTGGCCTCAGGCAAGATCCTGGGCGGGCTGGCGATTCTCGAAGACGCTTATCACAACACCGGCCAACTCACCCCCGTCATGGTGGAGGAGATGGAGCAGAAGGAAGAGGCGCTGCTGGCGCTGGTGAAATCGTGGATGGGGAAGATTCCGGTTCCGGAGGTGGACATGCTGATTCTCGATGAGATCGGCAAGAACATCAGCGGAGCGGGCATGGATACGAAGGTGGTCAACCGCGGCGTGCAAGGGCAGTACAACCCATGGCCGGACACGCCGGCGATTCACCGGATTTTCATACGCGATCTGACGCCGGTGAGCTACGGCAATGCGGTTGGTTTCGGCATGGCGGATGTGATCTCAGACCGTTTGTACAACAAGATCGACTGGGTGCCGACGCGGATCAACTCGCTGACGGCTTCCACGCCCGCGGCGATCCGGGTGCCGATCCATTTCCCCAGCGACCGCGAGTGCCTGGAGAAGATCTGGCCGACAGTGGGCAAGTTCGACAGCCGCGAGGTGACCATCGCCTGGATTCGTAACACGATGGAATTGACGCCGCTGCTGCTGAGCGAGAACCTGCTGCCGGAGATTCAGAAGAATCCGCTGCTGGAGATCATGGGGCCGGCGCGCGACATTGAGTTCGATGCCGACGGCAACCTGACCCCGATGCTGGAGTTCGAGCCGCAGATGGCCGGCGCGCATTGATCATTGCGTGACGCGGCAGGCCAGTTTTTCGAGTTCCGCTATCTGCGACGACTTGGCCGCCGCCGATAGCGGATTGCCCGTCAGCGTGACAAAGCGCGGATTGCCGGCGGGACCCTTCCTGGCCATCGCAATGAGCGGCGAAAGATCGCTGACCTTGTTCTTATCCAGGTAAAGCTTCCAGATCGAGGTCAGCTTTTCGAGCGGCCGGATGTCGGACACCTGGTTGCCCGTAAGATCGAGCGAGGAAAGAAAGGGCAGCCCGGCCACGGGCGTGACATCCTTGACGGCATTGCCATCCACGTAAAGGGACCACAGCTTATTGAGTCCGCTCAACGGGGCGAGGCTGCTCACCTTGTTGTTGGAAAGGTAGAGCGAATTGAGCGCGGTGAGATCTTTCAGGGGCGTGAGGTCGGAGACCATGTTTCCAGTAAGGTTCAGATACTGCAGGCGCGTGAGCGTGGCGATCGGCGCCAGATTCTGAACCTTGTTGTTGGCAAGATCGAGGCTTTGCACATTGAGCAGGTCCTTGAGCGGGGTGAGATCGGAAATCTCATTGCCTGCCAGTTCCAGCATGGCCACGCTCTTGCATTTTTCCAGGCCCGAAAGATCGCGAATGCCGGCCTTGGTGGCGGTGATGACGGAAAGCGACTTCACGTCGTCCTCGGTGATTGGCTCCTGGTTGTCGCGCTTGGAGAAAACGTGCTTGCGCACGGCGGCCTCCAGGTTCTTGTCGGGGAAAATGCCGGTGGCGGCGTTGAGGGCAGCAGAAAAGAAAATTGTGGTTGCAACGGCAGTCAGTCGTTTCATTCGGCTCTCCAGAAAAGGGGAATGAAAAGTAAAGAGTGCAGCTTCTCTTGTAGAAATATCACCGGGGGAAATGCGCTGTCAACCCGCTGCTGCCGTATACTCGAAAACAGTATGGCAGCCGACCTCCGACGTGATCTCCTGATTCGTCAACAGGACGCCGACCCGGCGATCACGGGTGTGCAAACGATTGAGGAAGAGAAGATCTCGAGCAGGGAAGGGCTTTGGCCAGGCGTAAGGAAGGGCCCCAACGTGGAGGGCAGAGGCGATGAAACCGCCAGCGCCAGCGTGGAACCGTGGGTGGACGCCAACGGATACCTGGCCGCCTGCCTGCTCGCTCTCGGTCCCGGCCGTGTTCCGCTGCTCGGCTACAAGCCGGATCTGGGTGATCGCGTCGTTCCCTACGACACGCTGGAACTGGCATTCATCGAGGCTCGCGTGTGCGGCGGCAATTACGTGCTTTCGCCCGAGCCTCGCTTTCGCGCCGGCCTCAGGGCGGGGAAAGCCGATGCCGTGGCAGCCTGGAAGCGGCTGCAAAACACCGCGGCGTGGCTCGGCGAGAATGACGCGCTGTTGGGACGGCCGGCGATCCCATCGGCAACGGTGCTGGTGGAAGCCACCGAGACAAGCTTTGAACTGGTGAACCTGCTGTTCCGTAGGAACGCATCGCCGCAGGTGCGGGCGCTTGCCGACGTGCCCGCGCCGTCGCCTCAACGGCCGGTGATTGTGGCGGCGGGCCTGGCCAGCGTGCCGGCGGAAATTGCGGCGCGGATACTGGCGCATGCCCATGCCGGGGCCGTGGTGATGACCGATGATGCCGGTCCCAAGGCGTGGTGGCGCACTGTGGGTGCGCGGCCCGTGAAATCGCAGGAAGACCGCGATTTCTACCGGCGGGGGAAGGGAATGATCGTTGCCTACAAGGCGCCGGTGGCCGATCCCAGCGAATTCGCCCTCGACGTGATCGACCAGGTAACGCACCCGCGCCGCGCCGTGCGCATGTGGAACGCCGGTGCGGTGATCGGGGTGGCGACCGAGGGGCGGCGGCCGGGCGAGGCGATCCTTCACGCCATCAACTACGGAAGCCCGATCGACGACGACGTGCAGACGCGCGTGTTCGGAAATTATGGCAAGGCTACTTTCCTTGCGCCGGGGGAGAATCCGGTCTCTCTGCAGGTGTTCAAGCGCGGCCTGACGACTGAAGTGATGATTCCCCGAATCACCCGCTTGGCCACGGTGATTTTCGGATAGAATGGGGCCAGACGGAGCATACATGGAACTATCCCGCCGCGATTTTCTACGGGCGGCCCCGATTGGAGCCGCCGCGATTTCGGGCAGCGATCTGCTGGCCGCACCCGCCCGCCTGCCGAAGGCCTACTTCGGCCTGAACCCCGTCATTGAAAAGAATCCGAAAGCTGTGTTCATACTGCGGACGCGCGTGCCGCACAAGATGCACGAAGAGTCAAAGCGCGCGGCGGGTTTGAAGCTGGCGCGTGAAATTTTCGTGCCGCTCGATGGACCGCCGGGCATCCCGGTGTCGCACCGTATCATTCTGAAGCCTAACGTATGCAGCGTGCGGGACAAACGCCGGCCGCACGTGGAGAACTGGGGCACGGGCACCGATCCGCAGTTCTACGAAGGCATGGTGACGGGGCTGAAGGAGATCGGCCTATCGAAGTTCCACTTTCTGGAAGCCAACAACTTCAATGCCTGGAACTACCGCGGCTTTACCGACATCAATGAGCGGCTGGGCGTGGAGATGAACGAACCGGAGCGCCGTGTCCGGAACTTCCAGGAAGGCTACGACATGACGTGGACGAAGGTGCCGGACGCGGTGGTCTATTCGCGCATCCCGCACTACGCCCCCGTCAATGAGCGCGATACCTGGATGCTGAACATCGCCAAGTGGAAAGCCCACGGCATGTGCATGACGCTGTCGGTAAAGAATGAACAGGGGCTGGTGGTGAAACCGTTCGTGCGCTTCTGCCCGGGGTGGAAGATGGTGACGGGTGCGCCGGAGTGGATGCAGCCCGATATTCAACGCGATGTGGAAGCCCGCGTGAACCGCTATTTTGAGAATCACCGCAGGCTTGGCTATGCGCGCTATGACAGCCCCGCCAACCTGAGTCCGATGCACCAGGAGATCTGGGCGCACAAGACGTGCGACAACATGAGCGTGTTGAAGACGGGCCTGGCGATGATTGAAGGCATCTACGGGCGCGACGGCAACGGGTTCGGCATCGGCAATGATCATCTGACGAACCTGGTGATGTTCAGCAAGGATAAGTTCCGGCTGGACGCCATTGGCATGTACCTGGGCGGGCATGAGCCGGGCAATGTGAATCTGTTCCGGGTGGCCAAGGAGCGCGGGCTGACGGACACGTTCAACCCCTGGGAGATTCCCATCTATGAATGGGTGGACGGCCAGGCGGTGACGCGAAAGCTGGGCGATTTCCAGCGGACGCCGTTGAAGACGTACTACCTGCAGAAGGCCGGTGAGCCGGAGTATCACCTGGTGAATGAGCCGTTCGACTACAGCCGGGCCTGATGCAACGGCGCGTGTTTTTTCAGTTTGCGGCGGGAGCCACTCTCGGCGCGGCCGGGCCGGTACGCCCGAACGTGCTGCTGGTCAGTGTGGACGACCTGAATACCGATCTCGGCTGCTATGGCCACCCCATCGTCCAGACGCCGAACATCGACAGCCTGTCGCGTGGCGGCGTCCGCTTTGAGCGCGCCTACGCGCAGTATCCGGTGTGCAACCCCAGCCGTACTTCCTTCCTGAGCGGGCGGTATCCGGAGACGACGGGCATCTTCGACAACCGCACGAATCCGCGCAGCAATCTGAAAGACGCGCTGTTCCTCCCCGAGTTCTTCCGCAAAAACGGCTACTTCACCGCGCGGGCCGGCAAGATCTTTCACGACGGCATGGATGGCGCCAATGACTGGGACGTGAGCCTGGATCCGCGGCCGGCCAGCCGCATCGGCCGTACCGGGGAAGGGCGCAACCTTACGGGCGGCAAGCTGCCCTATCTGGAAGTGCGCGCGGCGGAAGGGACCGATGAGGACCAGCCTGACGGATTGATCGCTGCCGAAGCCGTGAAGCTGCTAGGTGAAAAGCGCGACAAGCCATTCTTTCTGGCGGTCGGCTTTCGCAAGCCGCATGATCCCTATATCGCGCCGAAGAAATATTTTGAGCCGTATCCAATGGAGAAGATCGCGGTGCGGCCGGGTCCCGAAGACGACGCCGTGGATGTACCGAAAATCGCCTACCCGAGGCCAGGCGAGGATCTTGGCCCGCAGGAGGGAAGGGAATACCGGCGCGCCTACTACGCCTGCATCAGCTTCATGGACGCGCAGTTGGGCAAGGTGCTGGGCGCGCTGAGGAGTTCGGCGGCGGCAACCAACACCATCGTTGTCTTCTTCGGCGACCACGGGCTGCATCTGGGCGAGCACGGCTGGTGGAACAAGGTGACGCTTTTTGAACGCTCAGCGCGGGTTCCGATGATTGTTGCCGTCCCCGGGGCGAAAGGGCATGGGCAGGTGTGCCGGCGTCCGGTGGAGTTGCTGAGTCTCTATCCAACGCTGGCCGGACTATGCGGCCTGAAGGCGCCGGCGGGACTGGAGGGCGCCAGCATCACTCCGCTGCTGGCGAATCCGGAGGCGGAATGGAAGCGCCCCGCCTACAGCGTGGTGGTGCGTGGCGGGGGCCTGTTGGGGCGGTCGATACGAACCGGGCGCTACGCCTACATCGAATGGGATGAGGGGCGCGCGGGCAGGGAACTGTACGATCACTGGCAGGATCCGCACGAATACCGCAACTTAAGCGGGGTGGCGGAGTACGGCGTGGTGGAGCAGGAGTTGAAAGTGATGCTGGCCGCCCGCAGGCCGCGGCGTCAGGCGCGGGAATAGATGGGCTTCAGTGCCGGGTAGAGGGCGCGGTATGTCTCATAGCCTTTGCGGTAGGCCGCGGCGGCTTCTGCCTGCGGCTCCACGGCGCTGACCTCGCGCACGGCCACGCGGCACACCTCGCTCACCGATTCATACTCGCCGGCCAGCGAGAGCAGGGCCGCTCCGTAGGCTGACCCCTCCTGGGTTTCGAGCGTGGTTACCCGCTTGTGGAAAACGTCAGCGAACATCTGGCGCCAGAATGGGCTGCGGGCGCCTCCACCGGATAATCGGACCGAATTCACCGGAACTCCCATTTCCTCGATGATGCGCAGGCAATCGTTCTGGCTGTAGCTGACGCCTTCGAGCACGGCACGGATCAGGTCGGCGCGCTCATGCTTTGCAGTCAGACCCACCCATGCTGCGCGGCAGGCGGCGTCCAGGTGCGGCGTGCGTTCGCCCATCAGGTAGGGCAGCCAATAGAGACCTTGCGCTCCCACGGGGGACTGCGCGGCCTCGGCGGTAAGGGAGTCATAATCCACGCCCGGCGCCAGCCGGTTGCGGAACCACTGCAGGCTCAAACCCGCGCCCTGCGTCACTCCCATCACGTGCCATTTGCCGGGCACCGCGTGGCAGAAGGTATGCACGCGGCCCTCGGGATCGTAGACGGGCCGCTCAGTGTGGGCGAAAACCACACCTGACGTGCCCAGGGTACAGGAAACGATTCCCGCGTTCACGATTCCGTTGCCCACGGCGCTGGAAGCCTGATCGCCACCTCCGCCCACCACCGGTGTGCCGGCGGATAGCCCTGTGGCGGCAGCGGCCAGCGGGGAGATTTTTCCAGTGACCTCGGGCGACTCATACACCTCAGGAAGCCAGTCCATGGGTATGCCGAGCTTGCCGCACATGTGCGCGGACCAGCGCCGGTGTACGACATCAAACAGCGCGGTGCCGGAGGCGTCGGAGACGTCGCTGGCGAACTCGCCGGTCAGCCGGTAGCGCACGTAGTCCTTGGGCAGCAGCACCTTCCGGACGCGCTCGTAATTGGCCGGCTCATGATCGCGGACCCACAGCAGCTTGGGCAGCGTGAAACCGGTGAGGACGGGATTGGCGATGGAGGACAGAACGTTTTCCGGTCCCACGACGGTGTTGATGGAATCCACCTGTGCCTGGCTGCGCTGATCGCACCAGATGAGCGAGGGACGGATGACGGCTCCGGCGGAGTCCAATACCACCAGCCCGTGCATCTGGCCGCTGAGCCCGATCGCCCTCACCTTGTCACCGCTGATGCCGGCTTCGGCCAGCACACCACGGATAGCGGCCTGGGCGGCGTCCCACCAGTTTTCGGGACGCTGTTCAGCCCACAGGGGCTGTGCCATCGTCATCTCGTCATGCGGGGCGGTGAAGCCGGCCTGTACGCGGCCTTCCCAATCCACCAGCAGGGCGCGTGTGCCGCCGGTGCCAATATCAATGCCTAGCCAGAACATAGAGAAACGTGATTATCGCACGCTTCGGCGATCCGTTATACAATAGCGGTTCACCATGGAACGCAGAACTTTCATGCAAGGCTCCGTCGCCGCTGGTCTGGCCGCGACGCAACAGGACGCATCGGCCGCGCAGGCCAGGGGCGGCAAACCCGCGCGAATGAAGCTGGGCTGCCAATCGGGTCCCACCGATGACAAGCGGCTTCAATACTTCAAGCGCCACAGCGTGAACAATATCTGTGGCTACGGGAAAACCAAAACTCCGAACGGACCGGTGACGCTCGAAGATCTTCAGCGGCTGAAGGAGCTTTGCGACAAGCACAAGGTGAGTCTGGACATCCTGGCGCCGCCGTTTCTCGCCTCCAGCCATATTGACAAGACGGCGCGTCCGGCCATCATGCTGGCCGATAGCCCGGAGCGCGACCGGGACATCGCCGAAGTGCAGGAGATGATCCGCAACTGTGCCAAGGTTGGGATACCGTGCATTAAATACAACATGAGCCTGCTTGGGGTTTTGCGGATTCCAAGCACCCCCGGACGGGGAGGGGTGAGTTACAGCACGTGGCGTTTCCGGGATGCCAAACCGGCCACTCCGCTGACCCGGGCGGGTAAGGTGAATGCGGACCAGTACTGGGAGCGCATCACCTACTTTCTCGATCGGGTAATACCAGTTGCCAATGAGTTCAAGATTCGCATGGCGTGTCACCCTCACGATCCCGGTGTACCTCCTCAGGGTTACCAGGGAATAGATGCCGTGCTTGGCACCGTTGACGGGTTGAAGAAGTTCGTCAGCATTCGTGAGAGCGCCTATCACGGGTTGAACTTCTGCCAGGGAACCGTGTCGGAAATGCTGCAAAACCCAGGAAAAGAGATACTTGGGGTAATCCGGCACTTCGGTTCGCGCAAGAAGATCTTCAACGTGCACTTCCGGAACATCCGCGGGAAACGTGACGACTTTCTGGAAGTTTTTCCGGATGAAGGGGATGTGGATTTCGTGGAAGCGATCAAAGTCTACAAAGAGGTGGACTACGACGGGATGTTGATGCCGGATCACGTGCCACGCCATCCGGATGATCCGCGTGGGGAACAGGCGTTCGCGTTCTGCTACGGGTATATAAGAGCGCTGATACAGGCCGTAGATCGATTGGCCTAACGATACCCCCAGAAAAGTTCTCGATATTCTCTTGACGTCTCCTGGGTTGCGGAGAGACAATACTGCAGCAGTCAAAATATTCTATCGTTTCGGGGGCAGCCGGTAGAGTTGTCTCTGAGGTACGGTATGCAGTTGCAGGAGATGAACGTAGTGAGTCGAGAACGAGGTGTGGTGAAGTGGTTTAACGCCGCTAAAGGATATGGTTTCATCCAGAGGTCGACGGGCGAAGACGTCTTCGTGCATTATTCGTCGATACAGATGAGCGGCTTCCGCACTCTGGATCAGGGAACCGAGGTTGAGTTTGAGGTGAAGACCGGTCCCAAAGGCTTACAGGCGGAAAACGTGGGCCGTTAGCTATTGGAAGAGTTGGACGGCCGAGTATCCCAGCCAGGCGCCAAGGGACGCGCCGGCCACGACATCGCTGAGGAAATGCATGCCCAATAGAATGCGCGAGGCGGCAATGCTGCCCGCGCAGAAATAGAGTCCCACCGCCAGAGAAGGGTAGTAGGCACTGAGACTGGCCGCCATGGCGAAAGCCGTGATGGTGTGGCCGGATGGGAACGAGAACTGGTCCGGCGGCAGCAGCGTGGCCCAGCAATGCGGCTCAATCGAGCAGGGGCGCCGGCGCCCGGTCATCCGTTTCAGCCATAGAAAGAGCGCGATTCCGATGCCCGCGGACAGTACGGCGGAGGCAATGGCTTCCAGGCGGCTGTCCCCTCCGAACAGTGCGACGGCAAGGAGCATGGCGTACCACAGCCAACCGTCCCCACCCCGCGTGGCGCAAACCATCCATAGCCGGATCCACTTCGGGGCCGGCCAGCGGTGAACCCGCCGCATCAGGCGATGGTCGCGAATTGTGATGAAGCTGAGCATCGTTCGAGCCAGCGTCATGCCGGAAGGCCTCCCCCGGCACGGCTTCTCTTTATTCTAGCCTGACAGCCCATGCCGTATCTTCCTGGAACGAATGTCGCCTCCGCACGTTACACACTCGTGACGTTCCCAAAAAACATTCATGAAGGGATTTGTTTTCAACGTGCCAGCCGCGCCGCTTCTGCTACATTGAGCAGAACGCCAATCCGATGCGCCATATTGACTTCGTTTTTTTCGACGCCGGCGGAGGACACCGGGCGGCGGCCACGGCGCTGAAAAGCGTCATCGAACAGCAGGGCAGGGACTGGCAGGTGCGGCTGGTCAACCTTCAGGACGTGTTGGACGGCTACGATTTTTTCCGGAAGCTGACCGGCATCCGCGCCCAGGACATCTACAATCTGATGCTGAAGAAGGGGTGGACGCTGGGCTCGCCGCAGTTGACGGTGGTGATGCACTGGATGATCCGCCTCACCCATCCCATCCAGGTGCGGGCGTTGAAGGATTTTTGGGCGCAGGGTGAGCCGGACCTCGTAGTTTCATTGATCCCGAACTTCGGCCGGTCCCTTTATCAGAGTCTGAAGGCGATACACCCGAAGACGCCGCTGGTGACGATTCTCACGGATCTGGCCGACTATCCGCCACATTTCTGGATTGAGCCGGGGCAGGATCAGTTCTACATCTGCGGGTCGGAGAAGGCGGTGGAGCAGGCGGCATCGATGGGCTATGGCGCCGGGCGCGCGTTCGCGGTCTCCGGGATGATTCTGAATCCCCGCTTCTATCAGCCGGTTGCGGTTGAGCGGGCGGCCGAACGGAGACGGCTGAATCTGGATCCCGCGCTGCCGGCCGGGCTGATTCTTTTCGGCGGACAGGGCTCCAGCCACATGCAGGCGATTCTGCGGCGGCTGGACGATGCCCGGGTTCCGGCGCAGTTCATCGCCATCTGCGGTAAGAACCAGGCCCTGCGGGAACTGCTGCAGCGGGACAAGTGGCGGATGCCGGTGTTTGTGGAAGGCTACACCAGCGAGATCCCTTACTACATGCACCTTTCGGATTTCCTGATCGGGAAACCGGGACCGGGCAGCATCAGCGAGGCGATGGCCATGAAGCTGCCCGTCATTGTGGAGCGCAACGCCTGGACGCTGCCCCAGGAGCGTTTTAATGCGGAATGGGTGAGCCGCAAGCAGGTGGGGATCGTGCTGCCGAATTTTACCGGGATCGCGCCTGCCGTCACCAAACTGCTGTCCGGCGATACACTGGAAAACTACAGGCGAAACGCCGCCGGGTTGGAAAACCGCGCGGTGTTTGAAATTCCGCCAATTCTGGAAAAACTGATGGAGCGCAACTGAGTGCAGCAGATTACCTTGAAGCAGACGGACCTGAAGGTCTCGCGCGCCGTGCTGGGGACGATGACTTTCGGCGGGCAGGTGGACGAACGGGGCAGCATCCGCATACTGGAGGCGGCCATCGACGCCGGCATCAATTTCATCGACACGGCGAACGTTTATAACCGCGGTGTGACCGAGGACATCGTCGGCAAGGGGCTGGTGGGCAAGCGCAAGCGCGTGATCCTGGCCTCGAAGGTGTTCGGCAGGATGGGCGATCAACCGGATCAGCAGGGGCTTTCCCGCCGCGCTATCCGCCGCGCGATTGATGAATCCCTGGCGCGCCTGCAGACTGACTACCTGGACATCTACTATCTCCATCAGCCCGATTGGAACGTGCCGCTTGAGGAATCACTGGCGGCCATGGACGAACTGGTGAGGGAAGGCAAGGTCCGCTACACCGCCTCCAGCAACTACGCCGCCTGGCAGGTGGCGCAGATGCAGCACCTGGCGAAGGAGAACGGGTGGAGTCCCGCCGTCATCACGCAGCCGATGTATAACCTGCTGGCCCGCGGGATTGAGCAGGAATACATGGCGATGGCGAAGCAATACGGGATCTCGACGGTTGTGTACAACCCGCTGGCCGGGGGCCTGCTGACGGGAAAACACGCGCGGGAGACGCAGACGCCGGGCACGCGGTTCGACAACAACCGGATGTACCAGGATCGCTACTGGCACAACCAGATGTTCGACGCCGTGGAAACGCTGAAAAACGCCGCCGCCGCCGAGGGCCGGTCCCTGATCAGCCTGGCGCTGAATTGGATGCTGCATCATACGGCGGCCGATTGTATGATTCTGGGCGCAACCCGGCTGGAACAGCTTCAGCAGAATCTGGCGGCGATGGCGGAAGGGCCGCTCAGCGAATCGCTATTGGCGGTTTGCGATGAAACGTGGCGGGGGCTGCGGGGGACGATTCCGAACTACAACCGGTGAGTGGAAGCTGTTCAGAGAAGGGAGAACGCCGATGATCACCAATCCGGAAACCGGCACGCGTGTTGACGAAGTCGCGGCGGGTATCTATCGCATTTGTACGCCGCTCGACGTGATTCCCGGGGGATTTACGTTCAATTCCTATCTGATCGCAGACGATGAGCCGCTGCTCTTTCATACCGGCTACAGGAGGCTCTTTCAGGTTACGCTGGAGGCCATTGGAAAGGTAGTGCCGGCCGCCAGGCTTCGTTGGATTGGGGGATCGCACTTTGAAGGTGACGAGTATGGCGCGCTGAATGATTTGTTGGGTGCGGCTGGGCAAGCCACGCCGTTCGGTTCGGAAATCGGAGTGATGACATCAGTGAACGACTTCGCCTCCCGGCCCGCCCGCGGGCTGAGGGATGGTGAGGAATTTTCGATAGGCAACCGCCGGATGAAGTGGATCTCGACGCCCCACGTCCCGCACGGATGGGATTGCGGTATCCTGTTCGACGTGTCCACGGGGACGCTGCTTTGCGGGGACCTGTTCACGCAACCGGGCGCGAACCTGGCGCCTGTGACTGAGTCGGAAATACTCACGGCCAGCGAAGGAATGCGCGGAATGATGGATTACTACGCGCACGCAACCGGTACCACGGCTATTCTGGAACGCCTGGCTGGCCTTCGGCCTTCGATGCTCGCCTGTCAGCACGGGAGCGCCTATCGCGGAGACGGCGCCGCATTGATCCGCGAACTGGCCTCCGCGATTGAGAGTGGGTGCGCCAAACTGGCTTAGAGGAGCCGTCTGCCCGCACTCACTTCTGTTCACCCGCTTCCGGCTTCTTTCCGGTCTCCTGCCATGCGGCCAGATCCTTCATCGCGCGCAGGGTCTCCTCCGGGGTGAAGGCGCAATGGCCGTTGCGGCTGACAAAGCGCTGGAGGTAGAGATCGCCGCTGCCGTTGAGGCGCGCGATGTCGCCGTAGCCGTTGGCCGACCAGGCGGGAATCAGCGGATCGTAGACGGTGTGCAGCGACAGCATGGGGCGCTTCAGTTGGCCTGTGGGCGTGTAGTATTTCTTCAGGTACTCCACGGCTTTCGGAACGGCGGCGTAGCGCTTGACGCCGCGATTCAAACGGCCGTCGTCGGTGCTGCCTTCATAGAGCGTGTTGCGGTTATCGAAGGCGTTGCCGCCCGCGCGTGCGATCAACTCCCGCTGGATCTGTGAGAAAAAGCCCACCACTCTTCCCACCTCCAGGTCCGATTTCAGCCCGCTCCATTTCTGGAACGCCTCCAGCCGGTCCGGATAGGCGGTGGCTTCCTTCTGGATGCGGATGGCGAACTCGGGGTCGGCTTCCACGGGGTCGACCGGCGAGCCGATCATGTCCGGGAAGTAGTAATCGTAAACCACCAGCATGTCGAAGATGCGGCGCTGGAAGTTGTTGAGCGTGGCGCCGGTGGGGCCGCACATCTGCAGCGCTCCGCTGTAGTGCTGGGGATGGGTTTCAATGGTGGCGACGGTGATGGTGCCGCCCATGGAATGCCCGGTGACCCACGTACGTTTGGGCTTGCCGTGCCTGGTGACGAAGTACTGGCGCAGCGCCTCGCTTTCCTCCACCGCTTCTTTGACGGCCCAGCCGGCCGAGGAGTAGCCGGATTGGGCCACGGCGTAGCCGGCCGCAAGGAACGCCTTCATCAGATCGTTGGGCGGCTTGGCTTTGTCGAACTTCGTTGCGCCGCCGTAGCCGTGGCAATAGATCACCAGATCGCCGTTGTGGCGAGCGGGTATGTCGATGCGAAACGACGCTTTTCCGATTTCGCCTACCTCCACCGAAGCGGGTGGCATATCCTCCGGTGCGGGTTGGGCAGACGCAGAAAATGCAAGAAATATGGCCAAAACCGGCCTTGTTACGAATCTCACGAGATTGGATGCCCCCTGTCGATCATGATACGATAGCTTCGTATCCCATGAAAATCCGGCCATTTGTTGTTGCCGTCTTCTTCACCGTTCTGTTTGCGTGCAGCCAACCGGCAACGGTGCGCCAGCAGCAGTCCGGCGCTTTTGGCGAAGGCCTCCAAAAGGGAACCAGTGAAGGCACGGCGAAGATCTTTGAGATCGCGCCTCCGGCCACACCTGGCCTTGGCCAGACAGTCGACATCAATACCGCGTCGATGGACCAGTTGCGGAAGATGCCCTTCATTGGCGATTCTTACGCGCTGAAGATCATCCAGGGACGTCCTTACAAGCGCAAGGATGAACTCAGCTCCCGCAACATTCTTCCGCCGCACGTCTACAACAAGGCGAAAGATTACCTGATCGCCAGCGGCAGCCGCTAGGAACCGGCCGTCAGTTTGCTGTGCGACCGGCTGTACACAAAGTAGATGCACAGCCCGAACGCCATCCAGGCGAGAAACGCCGCCCAGGTGTGGCCGGACAAGCCGGCCATCAGGCCCAGATTTGCGATGACGCCCAGCACGGGAATCACCGGACCGCCGGGGACTTTGAACGGCCGCGGCAGATCCGGTTGCGTCTTGCGCATGATCATGATTCCGATGCACACCAGCACGAAGGCGAACAGAGTGCCGATGCTGGTGAGCGAGCCCAACTGGCTGATGGGAGTGAACGCGGCGGCAATGGACACGCCAATCATGAGCAGCACATTCGACTTCCAGGGCGTGTAGTACTTGTGATGGAGATCAGAGAACAGGCCCGGCAGCAGACCATCGCGTGACATGGAATAGAAGACCCGCGACTGGCCCAGCAGCATCACCAGCATCACCGACGTCAGCCCGGCCAGTGAGCCCAGCTTCATCAGCTTGGCCAGCCAGGGATAGTCGTGCATCTTGTCCACGGCCACCACCAGCGGAGCGGCCACGTTCAGTTCCTTGTAGTTCACCACGCCGGTGAGCACGATGGCATAGAGGATATAGAGCACCGTGCAAACCGCCAGGGAGCCGACAATTCCGATGGGCATGTCTCTTTCCGGATTTTTTGCCTCCTGGGCCGCGGTGGACACGGCGTCAAAGCCGATGTAGGCGAAGAAGATCTGTCCGGCTGCCGCCAGTACGCCTGTCCAGCCGAACTCGCCGAACTTGCCGCTGGTGTTTTCCGGCAGGAACGGGGTGAAGTTGGCGTAGTTGATGTAGAAGTAACCCATGGCGATGAAGAGGATGACCACGGCCACTTTGATCACGACAATGATGGAGTTGAATCGCGCCGATTCCTGGATGCCAACGATGAGGATGGTGGAAATGGCGACGATGATGAGCAGTGCGGGGAGGTTGATGGCGCCCGGGTTGGCGTCAAAGGGCGAGGCCAGCAGGGATGCGGGAAGCGTAATGCCAAAGTCCTGAACAATGGCTACGAAAGTGGCCGACCAGCCGACGGCGACGGTGGCCGCGCCCACGGCGTACTCAAGGACGAGCGCCCATCCGATGATCCAGGCGACCAGTTCGCCGAGCGTGGCGTAGGCGTAAGTGTAAGCGCTGCCGGCGATGGGGATCATGGTGGAGAATTCGCTGTAGCAGAAACCGGCGAAGGCGCATCCGATGGCCGCCGCGATGAAGGCGTACACCACGGCGGGGCCGGCATGCTGGGCCGCCGCCACCCCGGTGAGCGTGAAGATGCCCGCTCCGATGATGGCGCCGATGCCCAGCGCCACCAGGTTGCCGGCGGTAAGCGTTCGCTTGAGCGTGTGTTTGCCGCCCTCGGATTCCGCCATGATGCGGCTTAACGGTTTCACCGCCATGAGACTCATCGCTGTGGTTTCTCCCTTTGTTCTGAAAACGTAAAAGCTGAACTATAACACATCAGTTACGAGCCGGACCCAGTTTCCGGCCGCTGCCGGCAGCAGATCGGAAATCACGGCGACCGAATCGATTCCGGCCGTCCACAGGGCCGGCGCCGAAGCGCGTGTGATGCCGCCGATGGCCACCAGTGGCTTTGATGTCAGGCCGCGCATCCGCGCCACGCGCTCCAGTCCCAGGACCGGGTCGGGATTCTCCTTGGATGCCGTCTGGAATACGGGGCCCACCGCCAGGTAGTCCACCGGCTCGCGGTCTCCCGCGGCAAGCTGATCCTCGTTGTGGGTGGACAATCCCAGCAGTGCGTCTGGCCCGATCACGCGCCGCGCGTCGGCGGGCGACAGATCGTCCTGGCCCACGTGGAGCCCGGCGCCCAGTAGTGCGGCGATGTCGGCGCGGTCGTCGATGACAAAGAGCGCCCCGCGCTGCTGGCATTTTTCGCAAAGCGCCGCGGCGGTTTGATAAAGCTCGCGCGTGTATTGGCCCTTGTGGCGCAGTTGGATGAGCCTTACGCCCGCCTCCAGCCACTGCTCCACGGTGGCGATGAGCCCCATACCGCGGCTGTGAAGCGTCGCGGTGTCGGCAATGGCGTACAGACGCGGCAGGGTCAACGCTTGATCCATACCGGCGAGGACCACGCCACGTGGCCGTTTTCCTGCTCCACTCTCACGTAGTAGAAGTGTTCCCCGCTCAGTTGCTCCGCTTCGCGGTAGCGCAGGTCGTAGCGCTCCGCCTTTGGCGATTGCGAGTAGATCACCTTGTTGTCGCGCACCACCACTACTTCGCGGATGGGCCCGGTGCCGGTGATGCGGGCGCTCAACTCGGGCGCCGATGCGGCCTGAAACGCGTCGCCCTGCAGGTAGGTTTTGCCGTCCGCGGTGGCGCGGTAGTCCAGCAGGATATTGGTTGTCGCGCCGTAGGTATGACGGCGCCGCATGCCGTCCAGCAGCGCCTCCCGCGATCCGTTTTCGGCGATGACCATGGCGTAGGAGGTGTGCGTGGAAACGTGGTCGGAAGAGGCCTGCACGCCCAGCTTGTAACCCTTGGCCCAGGCGTTGGCAACGAACCCGAGCGGACGGTATCCGCCGGCGTGCAGTTCGGTACGGCTTTCGGTGGGGGAAAGCGGAGCGCCTTCGTGTTCGGCGCTGGTGCGGGCGCCCTGGAATATCTCCACGATCGGTTCCAGGTCCGGATCGTTGTCGCGCCAGTCCGTGCCCATGTTCGTGTGCGAGGTGTGCGAGGTGGCGATGCCGTTGTATTTCCGCAGCAGCGGATAGAGCACCGGCCCGGTGGACGATTTTCTCTCCTCTTCGCTGATGTGGAACACGGGCACGCCGCGCGCGGCGAAGATCAGGTTGCGGTGGCCGTTGGGATAGCTAAGGCTGCGCTCGGTTCCGAACAGCCCGGTGAAGTAGCCGGGGGTGTGAAACAGATCGGCCGACTTCTGAATGCGCCACCAGGGATAATCGGAGAGCTTCTTGTTGGGCTGGCCGCTTTGATGGTCGGTGACGGCCAGGTAGTCCATGCCCGCCGCGTCGATGGCGTAACGGTAGGCATCGAACAATGTGCCATCGCCCGCGCCGTCCTGCGACATCTCAGTATGGCGGTGCATGTCGCCGCGGTAAATGTGATACGTTTTTCCGCCGGCCTGTACGGGATGGGCCCGCAAGGCGGCCACCTGCTCGCGCTCGCGCGGTTCGTGCGGCCTGCCGGCCGGCATCTCAGCCGGACGCGGGCCCAGGTCGGCGGTGGCAGCGCCTTCGCCGCGCAGTTTCAGGAAGACAATGTCGTTGTTCTCAGAAGGCATGGAGAACGCCGGGCCGCCCCACTTGCGATGATCGGTGACCATTGCCGCGTGAACATTGCCGCCTGCGTCGGCAGCCACGCTGACTTCGCCTCCATTGCGGCCCACCGTGCCAGGCAGCAGGAACAGGTCAGACCAGCGGCTGCCACTGTAGTAGGTGGCGAAGACCTCCCATTTGCCTCCGGCGGCCCACAGCGTGGTGGGGAGGCGGGTATTGCTGCGGGGGCGGAAAAAGAGCCACATGCGGCCGGCCGAATCGCTCACCATTCGCGCCTGCTGGGTGAAGCGGCGGAAGCCATAAGGCGCCACGGCTTCGGGCATTTGCAGCGGCGTGAGCCACTGGTTGCCCGCATAGACGGCGATCTTGATGGATCGCGAATCGTACAGGCCGGTGCCGCCGCTCAACAGGAAGCCGGTGTCCTTGCCCCAGTTTTCCGGAGCTTCGTCCCAGGCCACCCACACCCGATTGGAGGCGTCCACGGCGAGGTTGGCGTGCCCGTGAAAGCGTGTGGAATTGGTGACGCGCAGCAACTCACCGGCGACGCCCGAGCGCACCGGGCGCATCACGATGTTGTAGCTGCCCGAAGTGTAGGTGTCCCACGCCACCCATACAGTGCCGTTGCGGTCGGCCACCACGGCGGGCTCCCAATCGTTGGCGCGGGCGTGCCGGGCCGGGTCGCTCAGGTTGATCTCGGCGCCCCATTTGCCGACGGCGTAGCTGCGAAGAAAGATGTTGCTGCGTCCGCGGCGGAAAGCCTGCCAGACGACGTGTACGTTTCCCTTGGAATCGGATGTGGCGCGGTGAAAAATGTTGTTGCCTTCGCCGGAGGTAAGCGTTTCGGTTTGCGAACCGGCAATACGCGCCTTCAGTTGAAAGCCGGTGGACTCACGTTCGCTCCAGATGACCATCGGCTTGCCCTGGGTGACGGCGACGGCGGTGGAGAAGATGTCGCCCGGGCGATCGCTGATGGTGATGGGCGATCCCCACTGGCCGTTTTCGCTCGACTGGAGCAAAACACGGTCCGCCTTGTCCTTGTAGGCCACCCAACTCAGGTATAACCTGTTGCCGGCGGCGGCAAGGGACGGGTAGTCGTCCTCGTATTCACCCGTGGTGAGTTGTTCCACCACCGGCGTTCGGTAGACCTCCACCATGGCCTGCAGCGGGAAAATGCCTTCCGTTTCCGGGATGTCCATGGGCCGAAAGGTGAACTCTCCGCGGGGAACCTTGACGGTGAGCCGCGCCTCGGCCGGCGCGCGGAAATAGATGGTGACGCCGATATTCTCATTGGGCGTGGGTTGTGGCTGCGGCTTCTCATTGGGATGCATGCCGCCGGAGAACTGCCCCCATTGATAGGTGGCGCATTCCCAGCGGTTGCCGTCCAGGATGCGCGCGGTCTCATTGAAGTGATAGCCTTCGATCTTTTCGATCTTCCCCGCCGAGATGCGCGCCTCGCCGTCCCACTTGGCCGGATTCATATCTTTCGATCCGAAAATCAGAGTGACGGCCTGCAGTTCGGCGGCGCCGGGCGCGGGCTGCGGGCGGGTAATGGGGCTGGCGTTGGTGGCGGGCCTGTTGGCGGCGAACCAGAAGATGGCCAGTGCGGTGGAAGATGCTGCCAGGAGTTTCAAACGCATCGTGGATTCATGCTATCGCAATCGGCGCGGCGGGGGTAAGATTGGAGGTTTATGAAAATTGCGATGTTGTTGGCCGTTTCGGCGATCGGGATGTTCGCGCAAACCGGCGCCTATGTGCCGCCCAAGACGCCGCCGCCGTACCGGCTTTCAGAAGACGAAACCGCCGCGGTGCGGGCGAAGATGGCGGCGCTCAATGGCGAGATCGGAAAACTGGGACGCGTGGATCGCGAGATGCTGGCCGACGTGGTGATCTGCCACAAGGCCGCGGACTGGATTCTGCGCCATCCCGAGGAGTTCCTCACCAGGGCCTATTACGAAAACACGTTGAAGGCGCTGGATCTGGGTCTGGAGCGCGCGCGGGAATTGGCCGCGGGGAAGGCATCCTGGCCGGACCACAAGGGCCGTACGGTGCGCGCCTACTGGTCTCAGGTGGATGGCAGCGTGCAACCGTACATGGTGATTGTTCCGGGTGATTATGACGGCGTCCGCCCCATGCGGCTTGACCTGGTGCTGCACGGCCGCAATGCGCGATTGAACGAAGTGAGTTTCATCGCCGACGCAGAATGGGGCAAGCCTGTGAAGCCGGAGCCGGGACGCATTGAGATGCACGTGTATGGGCGGACCAACAACGCCTACCGGTGGGCCGGCGAGGCCGATGTATTCGAAGCGCTGGCATCGGTGGAGAAGCGGTATCGAATCGATCCGTCGCGCATCGTGCCGCGCGGTTTTTCCATGGGCGGCGCGGGCGCCTGGCACCTGGGCCTGCACTATCCGGACCGCTGGGCGGCGATTGAGGCGGGCGCCGGATTCAGTGAGACGCTGCGCTATGCCAAGGCGGCTGGCGCTCCCGCGCATGAAAAGCGAGTCTGGCCGATCTATGACGCCTACCTGTATGCGCGTAACGCGCTGCATGTTCCCACGGTGGGATATGGCAGTGTGGACGATCCGCAGATTCAGGCGTCACTCAATGTGAAGGAGCAGCTTGGACGGGAAGACGTGCCGCCGGCCGGTCTCGGCGCGCTGTTCCTGACGGGCCCGAAAATCGGCCACAAGTTCGCGCCGGAGAGCAAAGCAGAATCAGAGGCGTTTATCCTGAAAGCGCTGGCGGCGGGGCGCGCCACGCCGGACCACATCCGGTTCCTCACCTACACGGCGCGCTACGGGAAATGTTACTGGCTGCGCATTGAGGGGCTGGAGCGGCATTACGAGCGGGGCGAAGTGGATGCGGTGCGGCAGGACGGCTTGGTGCGGGTGGCGACGAAGGGCGTGACGCGATTGAGCCTCCAGCAGCCGTCGAAGGTGGAATTGGATGGCCAGCCGCTGGAGGGGGCGGCTTTTGAAAAGCGCGGCGGCAAGTGGGCGAAGGCCTACGGCGGATCGCAACTGGCCAAGCGGCCGGGTCTGCAGGGTCCCATCGACGACGCCTTCCTCGGTTCGTTCCTCTGTGTGCGGCCCACCGGCAAGGCGAAGGATCCGGCCGCGCATGAAGCGTCGCTGCGGCGGCTGAAGACGTTTCAGGCCGACTGGGACAAATTCTTCCGCGGCGACGTGCGAGTGAAGGACGATACCGCGGTGACCGGTGAGGATATCCGCAACCATCATCTGGTTCTGTTCGGCGACGCCGGATCGAACAGGTGGATGGCGAAGGTGCTGCCGAAGATTCCCATGAAACGGAAGGCGGGCGCGGGCGAAGTTCCCGTGGCCATCTACCCCAACCCGCTGAATCCATCCAAGTACGTGGTGGTGAACTCCGGGCACACGTTCAACGAAGCGCACCTGCGGGGCACAAATGCGCTGCTGTATCCAAGGCTGGGGGATTGGGCGGTGCTGGATGCAAACGGCGGCGTGGTGGAAGCCGGCTTCTTCGACGAGAACTGGCGATAACCGCGCGCCGCGCTACCGGCCGCACGCGTTCATTGGCGGAGGCCAGGCCAGGCCGGGCAGCAGTGCTTTGGGCCGGTAATCGGCCTGTTTGGCAAGCCGCTCCATCCCGGCGATACGATCCCTGGTCTGCGGGTGGGTGGACAGATACTTGATCGCGTCGGGCATATCGGCGGCCTCCTTTTCGAGGGTGCGCAGAAGGTCCACCATTCCGAACGGATCGAGGCGTGCGCGCTGCATCGACTTCATTCCCTCGCGGTCAGCGCTGTCCTCATCCTGGCGCAGGAAGTGCAACTCGCCGAGCGTTCCTGTGAGTTCGGCAAGCGCGCCCGCGTCCCCGATCAGCGCCGCCAGAAGGATGCGGATTCCCAGGCCGCGCATCATTGCCTTGGTGCCATGCCGCTGCAACACGTGCTGCATTTCGTGCGCCAGCACGCCAGCCACTTCCTCCGGCGATCTGGACTTCTCAATCAGCCCGCGGTAAAGCACAATGTGGCCGCCGGGAGCGGCGAAGGCGTTCACCATACGGTCGTCCACAACATACAATCGGAGCTTGTACTCGGAAGGCGTGACACGCTCCAGTTCGCGCAGGATCTGCTCCATGGTCTTCTGGATGGCGGGGTCCTTGCATCGCTTGGATTCGGGCGCGAGTGAACGAATCACCAGTTCTCCCAGCTTGTCTTCCCAGGAGCGTGGAACGAGGGAGGCCACGGCACGGCCGAGGTAGGGCAGCGAAATCCACAACACGGCGCTCAACACCACCAGCGCCACCGCCGCCGCACCGGCCAGCTTCCACAAGGTGTGGCTATTCGATGCTGGTGCGGCCAGCGCGGGCATTTTGGCCCGCAATTCGGCGGCGAAGGCGGGGTCGGCGATGGTGAGGATTTCGGCGATGGCGGTTTTCGTCTCGAGCCGCGTCCGCCCCTGCTCAAATGACGCGCGGAAGGACCAGTAGGGCCAGACGACGGTGGAGCCGTCTTCCCTGAGCAGTTCAAGTCCGGCCGCGCCGAACGAAATTTGGACTTCGTGGCGGGCGGCGGTCTGCCCGTCGAAATACGCGCCTTGCCAATGGGGAACCACTAATTTAATTCTAAAGCCCGATGCCCATGTCGATGCCGCTCGATTCCAGCCATGGGCCGAAACCTTCCCCCATGGCCCCGGCCTCCAGCGCCTGCTGGCGGATCATTTCATAGGAAAGGGAACCATCGAGAGTCAGATGGCGAAGCATGTAGCGCAGCGTGCGGGCCTGGGTCCATGTATAACCGATGAACAGGGTGAAGATGGTGATCAGGAGATTACTGACATAGAGCCAGACCATTCCGGCCACCGGCACTTCGGCCCGGAAACGGGCGCCCTGAAAGGTGGTGTGGTTCCAGTAGTAGCGGAATCGTTCCACCCAATACCAGACAAGGCTGATTCCCAGCGTGGGGATGGCCAGCAGCAGCGCCAGGCACCACTTGCCAAACAGCGCCCCGCCCGCGCCATCGTAGGCGAACCGCGCGGAGCCGTAGTAAGTGTTTTCGCAGAGGAAGCGGCGGATATTATTCTGAAAGACAGGCGCGTAGAGAGAGAGGGTTACCACTGTCAGCAACATGCCCGCCACGTAAATCTTCACGAACTCGCCGGCTTTGCCCCGGAAACTGAAACGGATTCCGCGGTAGGATGATCGGCTGAAACGGTAGCGCCATGCGCCCACCATCGCCAGAGGGACGACAAAAAGAAAAGCTGCGTAGATCAACAAACTGGCCGCTACCTGCCCTTTTTCCTCACCCATTACCACCACCAGGGCGCCGGCAATTACGATCAGCACGGCGAACAACGCCATCGCCTTCATCCAGCCGATCAGCAGTTCCTTGCCCGTACCGTGATAGTCAAACCGCTCCCCATCCATTTCCGTTTCCCGCGCGATATAGCGGCGGATGTTGGTGCGGCCCCAGAATGAGTAAATGCTTAGCGTTACCATGCTGAGTAGGAACATGATGACGTACAGGCTGAGCAATCCTCCTCCGGTGCCGTGCCAGCGGAAGTGGCGGGAGGAAAATACCGGCATGGCGGCCGGCGCCGCCGGCGGTTCAGCGGCGAGTGTCGCGGGGGCGGCGGAAAGGGAAGTTCCACAGCGTGTGCAGAAGCTTCCACCGTCATCCACGCTTGCGCCGCAGGTTGTGCAAAATGCCACGATACCCGCTATGCTATCACCTCGTAACTGAATGCGGTTTCGGCGCGTCAAACTAATTCCTGGACATGGTACGCCTGGTATTATCGCTCGCATTACTTCAGAACGCGGAGATCCGGACCACGGTTCCGCTGGTGGTGGCGCCCGTGTCGGTGACGGACCGCGAGGGTAAACCCGTTCCCGGGCTGGAGGAGGGCGAATTTGTACTGCACGATAATGGCGCGCCACGGCCGCACCGCCTGGAAGTGACCAATCAGCCGCTTTCGATGGTGATCGCGATTCAGACGAATCGCCAGGCCGGTCCCGCGCTCGCCAAGCTGAGCAAAGTGGGCAGCATGGTGCAGCCACTGCTGGCGGGGGAGAAGGGATCGGTGGCGGTACTCACCTACAGTGACCGCGTGCAGCAGCAGTTGGGGTTCACATCGGATACCGGGGAGGTGTCGGCGGCGTTTGCCGCGCTTCGCCCGGACGGCCATGGCTCATGCATGCTGGATGCCGTGCAAGCCGCGGCACGGATGCTGGGGGACGTTGATGCCGGGAGACGAAAGGTGCTGATCGTGATCGGCGAAACGCGCGACCGGTCGAGCGAGGCAAAACTGGCGGACGTGATTGAGGGCGCCGTGCAGGCCGGCATCACGATCTATCCGGTCAGCTTCAGCGTCTACCTCACACCGTTCACTTCGATGGGAAAGGAGAAGTTCGGGGATAAGCCCGATGATCCGCCGGTATTCCAGCCTTCGGGTGGGGGCGGGTTCTCCATCGTTTCCATCCTCACCGAACTGGCGCGATTGGGCAGCGCCAACGCCGCCGAGGCACTGGCCAAGGCCACCGGCGGGCAGAAGTTGTCCTTCGTCAGGCTAAAGGGGCTCGAAGAGGTGGTGGAGAAACTGAGCGGGGAACTGCACAACCAATACCTGCTGACGTTTACCCCGGCCGGCGGGGAGCCGGGCTATCGCGGCATTCGGGTTCTGTTGAAGAAGCGGCCGGAACTGGCGGTGCGGACAAGGCCGGGCTACTGGTTGCGGCCCTGACTGCTACACTCTATTCTCATGTTCCGCTTCGCGCTGTTTTTTGCCGCCGCCGCCGCCTGTGCCGAGGTTCGGGAATTTCCGGGTGGAAAAGAACTTCCGCATGAGAAATACATTCGCGTGGTGAGCGAAGCCGATTCTCCCATCCAGCAGGTTTACATCAAGACAAAGGATGGGCTTTATGTTTCAGCGGCCATGCGCAGGCCGAAGGGCCCGGGTCCGTTTCCGGTACTGATTCACTTTCATGGCGCCCCCGGCGGGCGTGGCATTGAGCAACTGACGGGTTGGGCGCGCGGCGATCATGGCAGCCCGGTCTTCGAACGATTCCTGAAGGAAGGCTATCTGGTGGTGGTGGCCGATTACCGGGGCGGGCAGAATTTCAGCCGATTGGCCGATGCGCCGGATCCGGGCCGCATCACCTACGCCGACGATGCGGTGGCGGTGGTGGACTACGTGCGCGCGCTGCCCTTTGCCGATGCGGGGCGCATTCACGTGTACGGCGTCAGCCTGGGCGGCGATGTGGTGATGCATCTGATCAGCCGGACGAAGGTCCGCGCCGCGGTGCTGGGCGCTCCCGCTCCGTTTGGATTCCTGGGCGCGCGCGCCGGGAGCCCGGGGCCGGACCGTTTCAAAGACCTCAAGATCGACGAGGAACGGACCGCCAGGAACATCGCCCCGATTCAGACGCCGGTGCTGATCCTGGTGGGCACCAAGGACGGACTGATCGCGCTTGACCGCCCGCTTCACGACGCGCTCGACAAGGCCGGCAAGAAGGTGCGCATGGAGATCTACGAGAACGGCTATCACGACTTCGTGATCGGCCCGCAGGGGCACAAGGGACGAAGCGAGCCGCTGCTCGATATCACGCTGACAGCTCTTGAAAACACGCTCCGCTTTCTCAAAGATCCGGACCGTTACAATTAAGCAGAAGGACTCCCAAAACAGGTGAATCAGGAACTGCAGGAAATCGCCCAGCGTGTGGTCGCGCTCGCCCGGGGCAAAGGCGCCGATGACGCTGAATGCACAATCTCGGAGGGACAGGAGTTCTCCGTCTCGGTGCGAATGGGCGAGATTGAGACATTGAAAGAAGCCGGTTCGCGCGGGGCTGGGGTGCGGGTGCTGATCGGTAAGCGCGTGGGCTCGTCCTACACCTCAGACTTGACGGAGGAAGGGCTGCGGCACATGGTGTCCTCGGCCATCGAACTGGCGGGACTTACCAGTGAGGATCCGGCGGCAGGATTGCCGGAGGATGCCGACTTTGGAACAATTTCCGGCGACTTGAAGCTCTATTCGGCTGAGACGCTGCCGCCGGCCGATCGCATCCGGCTGGCCAAGGAATGCGAAGCCGCCGCGCTTGGGGCCGATGCGCGTATTGTGAATTCCGAAGGGGCGGGCTTCGGCGCCTATTCGGGCGCTCGGTATTTCGCCAACTCGCGGGGCTTTTCGGGCGCCTACCGGTCCTCGTCGTGCTCCATCAGCGTGATGCCGGTGGCTAAGGAAGGCGAATCGATGGAGCGCGATTTCTGGTATTCCATCGGCCGCGATTACAAAGGGCTGGAGAGCGCGGAATACGTGGGAAAGAAGGCGGCCGAACGCGCGCTGCGGCGCCTGGGTTCGCGCAAAGCACCGACGCAGAAGGCGCCCATCGTGTTCGATCCGCGTACGGCGCGCTCACTGCTGGGCTGCGTGTTTGAGGCGATCGCCGGCGATTCGGTTTACCGCAAGGCGACGTTTCTGGTGGACAAGCTGGGAGAAAAAATCGCTTCGGAAAACTTCACCGTCATTGATGACGCCACGATTCCGGGCCTGTTCGGCACGCAGCCGTTCGACGATGAGGGTGTTGCCTCGCGCAGGACCGTGGTGGTGGAAAAGGGAGTGCTGAAGAGCTACCTGTTGAACAGCTACACGGCGCGCAAGCTGGGGATGAAAACCACCGGCAACGCCTCGCGCGGCATCACCGGAAATCCGTCGGTGGGTCATGGTAACTTTTATCTGGAGCAGGGAACGATGACGCCCGAACAGATGATTCGATCGGTGCGCAATGGCTTTTACGTGACAGAACTGATCGGATCGGGCATCAACATCGTGACCGGCGACTATTCGCAGGGGGCGGCCGGCATCTGGATCGAAAACGGAGAGCTGACCTACCCGGTTTCCGAGGTCACCATCGCCGGCAATTTAATAGAGATGCTGAACAACGTCGAGGCCATTGCGAGCGATCTGGAGTTCCGCGGCTCAATGGCGTCGCCCACAATTCTGATCGGGGAGATGATGGTCAGTGGCAAGTAAAGCAGAATCGAAACCGCTGATCAGCACGCCGGTGCTGATCGTGGCCGTGTTAATGCTGTTGGTAAGCGGGGGCCTTTGGTTTGTGACGCGCGGCGGGCAGACGGCGCAAGGGCCGGCGCTCACGGCCGAAGCCAAGGCCTATGTGCGGAATCTGAATCTGGCCGATGTGGGCATGAGCGCCACTCTCAATGCCGTCAGCCAGCAGGTGGTGGAAATCACCGGCAAGATCACGAACAAAGGAGATCAGCATCTGAAATCAGTTTCGGTCAACTGCGTCTTCTATGACGCCTATGGCCAGATCGTATTGCGGGAGCGCGTGGAGATCGTGCGCTCGCGCACCGGCGGGTTAAAGCCGGGTGAGACCAAGCCATTCCGACTTCCCTTCGATACACTGCCGGAGAGCTGGAACCAGGGACCTCCGCAGCTTGTGATCGCCGGGATTGTGTTCGGGTAGCCGGGCGCGGCATGGCGAAAATACTGCTGGTCGACGACGACCCAAGTCAGATTGAGTTGCGCCGCCTCCTGTTTGAGAAGGCGGGGCATACCGTGGTGTGCGCCACGGGGGAAGCCGACGCGTTGCCGCATCTGCGGACTGCGTCGATTGATGTGGTGGTGATGGACCTACACCTGCCCAGGACCGCCGATGGGACGGCGCTGATCCGGCAGGCAAGGCTGCTGGCGCCGGAGACTCGCGTGGTGGTGATGTCAGGATTTGCCGAGGATTTGCAGGAACGGCCGGAAGCGTCGATGGTGGACGCGGTGGTGCGCAAGCCCATCCGTTCTCAGAAGCTGCTGGCCACGGTGGCGAAACTGGCGATCCTGTTGTTGTGTCTGTCCGGGGCGAGGGCGCAGCAGAAGTCCGACTTTCCGTTCCAACTGGACTCCGCCGCCGAAGTGGTGGCGGAGTTGGATCTGTCTGCGCCCGATGCCGACTGGGGCCGCCAGGGGCGGGAATCGGTGCTGGCGGTGCTCACGCTCGACGGGGCGAAGCAGCAAAACGTGATGGTATATGCGGGCGCGCAGCGCCATCGTTATGCGGTGTTTCTGGGGCCTCTGGAGCCGGGCGCCCACCAGGTGAAGATTGAGCGCCATCCCGATCTGACGCCGCGCGGTTTGAATCTGGCGATTCACGGCGTTACCTACAGGGAGTACAAACCGCAGGATGCCGATTACGCCGTTATCGCGAGCGCACCGGTGCTGTTTGCGCGGGCCAACACGCTACGCAAGTTTTCCGATATCCCGCTGCTGACCTATTGCGAACGGCTGCCCGATGGATCCCTGCGGTATTCGGTGATCTTTTCCAATGAAGATGGCGGAACCAGCACCCGGGCGCTGATGGCGCGCTGGGGCCGCGCCACTGACATTGAGCATGTCTACCAGGTGTGGCCGGACAAGGCCGGGAATGCAGTCAAGTCGCTGATCCAGACGCGTGACCACAAGGACGTGCCGTTTCAGGGCCAGCGCGACGGGCAGCATCCGCTGCTTGGTGTGGTGACCGACAACAACATGGTGGGCGAAGGCCGCACGTCGATCCGCTATCAACTCGCCCCGGTCGTGGTCACCCTCAACAGCGCATCGCGGGAACAGGTGATGGACGAACACCCGCTCACGTATCTGATCAGTGCGCGTGAACTGGAACGCGAAGGGAAGCTGCGCAAGTTCGGCGCGTTTGAAGGGACGAACATCAGCAATCCCGAGAACTATCTCTTTGTGGAAGCGCGAGTGGTGAACAAAGGCGCGCGCCTGGCGGTACTGGTGCGGCTGGAAGGTGACAACTTCTTCCGCAGCTCGCATCTTGGCGTTTACGACATGGCCATCGAGCGCAGCGGGTGGGTACGAACGGCGATTGAGCTGCCGCCCGCCACCCAGCCCGCGCAGGTGGCCGAGATCGCGCTCCAGTGCCTGCCGGAAGCGAAGTCCGATGGCTCAGGGACGTGCCGCGTGGAGACGATCAGCAAGATGTTTTTTCTGGATGCTTCGCAGCGGCCGGCGGAGAATTTCTTCAGGCCGCAGGTGGATCGCGGTCCGTGGATCGTGCCGGCGGGTCACACGCGAACGATCGCGGTGCGGAATCAGTAGGCCAACGCGCCGAAGCCGCGATAGCAGAGATTGCAGCCCAGCCACACCAGCCACACCGACAAGCCTTTGCGCAAAGCCCGTCCCGGGACCACCGTCGCCAGCCAGGCGCCGATCAGTGCGCCGGGAATGCCTCCGTAGAGCAGTTCGCGAAGGATGGCGGAATCGACACCGCCATTGGAAAGATGCATGGCGCCGGCCGAAGCCGAAAGCGCCAGGCCGAACAGCACGTCGGTGCCGACGATCTGCGATGCCTCAAGGGTGGTCCAGTGCATGAGCGCCAGCGAGCCAAGCGCGCCCGCACCCGCCGAGGAGAAGCCCACTTCCACTCCAATCGGGAAGCTGACGAATGGCAGCCGGCGGCTCTTTTCGGCGCCCGCCGCCCCGCTCTGCTTGCGAAGAAAATTGACCGAGGCCGAGAGGATGATGGTCATGCCCAGCAGTAGCAGCATGGGGCCGTTCAACCCGCGGTCCGCCATGCGGCCCAGAATCGCCGAACCTAACAGCGCACCAGGTACGCCGCCGGCCATCAGGTAGGCCAGCACGCGGAAGTTTACCTGTCCGCGAACCAGGAACATAGGCGCGGCGAACAGCTTCACCACCGCAACGAACACCAGGGCTGTACCTACCGCCTGCGGCGCCGGCATACCAAGAAACAGCAACAGGACAGGCGCCGTCAGCACACCGCCGCCGATGCCGGTAAGTCCGATGACGATGGCGATCAGCAGTCCGGCGATTGTCGTCATTTTTTCTCCGAGAACGTGTGGATGCCGCACTCCAGCTTGTTGCCACCCCAGCGTCCGGAGCGCGGATTACCGGGATCGGCCGGCAGCGCCGTGCAGGGTTCGCAGCCGATGCTGGTGAAGCCCTGGTCATAGAGCGGCAATGGCTCAATGTGGTTGGCCTTGATATAGGCCCAGACGTCACGGCTGGTCCAGTCAGCCACCGGGCTGATCTTCAGCAGCGATTTGCCGCCGGGCAGCGTGTGGGTCTCCACCTTTTTCAGATTGGCGCGCGTGGGCGACTGTTCACGCCGCAGTCCGGTGAGCCAGAGCTGGTAGCCTTCCAGACCGCGGAACAGCGGTTCCACCTTGCGGATATTGCAGCATTCGGTGGGGCTGGTGGCGTAGAGTTTGCCGAACTGCGATTCATGTTCAGCGAGTGTGGTTTTGGGCAGCAGATTGACCAGGTTGAGATTCCACTGTCCGGCGTAGCGGTCCCGGTAGGCATAGGTTTCCGCGAAGTGATACCCGGTTTCGAGGAACAGGACAGGAATGTCCGGACGAATCCGGCGCGCCAGGTCAAGCACCACCATGTCCTCCACCTGAAAGCTGCAGGTGATGCATGCTGACTCGGGACGGGCGAGCATTTCCGCCACCAGATCGGCGGCTGTGAGAAGTTCCAATTCGGCCATATCAGATTCCCTCTCCGCTATCAAAGCGTTCGGTGACGCCGAGCACGCCCTGCTGTTCGAGGTAAGCCATCAGTGCGTCGATGGCGCCTTCCTCGTCGCGGGGCAATGGCACGCGGTCCAGGTTCAGGACGCGGGCATCTTCAATGTCAGGCGCGATTACGATCAGCCCGGCCTGCCAGGCCAGCGCGGTGGCGGCCACCGGACGGTCAGTAGCGAATACCTGGCAGCCGTGATCGAACAGACGGCGCTCCAGCCGCAGGGCCACTTCGTGATTCTTCAGGCTCAGCAGGGCGGGGCTGTGTCCGTTGCGCTGGGTTCGTTCCGATGTGGTGACGTGGCCTTGTGGCTGTTTGCGCTCGACCGGGGCGAGGATCATTCCCGCGCCGACCGTGGTGTTGGCGATCGGGTCGATGAGGATATAGGAACCGGTGGCGCGGTTCTCGCGATAAGCGTCGAACAGCACGGCGCGGCTGGCCTCGATGCGGATGTGCCCGATATCGTTGAGCGCCAGGGCCGCGGAGGGGTTGCGTTCCATCGTCTCGACGTCCAGCTTGCCGTGGATGGCCGGCACACGAACGGTCACCTGCTGCGTGGTCTGCTTCAGCAGAAGGGTGCGGCCCGGGGTGAGCGGCTCCTCGGTCATCCATACCACATGGGCGTCGAAAGTGCGCGCGGCGTGCGGCTTTGCTTCCGGATGCACCAGCATGTCACCGCGGGAGATGTCGCGTTCGTCTGCGAGCGTCAGGGTGACAGACATGGGCGCGGAGGCTGAATCCAGGTCGCCGTCGAAGGTAGTAATGGACTCGACGCGCGAGGTCTTGCCTGAGGGCAGAATGAGGATCTCATCACCCTTTCGAACCGAGCCCGAGGCGATCTGCCCCGCGTATCCCCGGAAGTAAAGATTCGGGCGGTTCACATACTGCACGGGGAAACGGAAGACATCGTTTGCGCGGCGTTCTCCCACTGGCGCGGTCTCCAGATATTCCAGCAGCGCCGGCCCCTCGTACCACGGCATGGCGCCGCCGCGGCGGGCCACGTTGTCGCCTTCAAGCGCACTTACCGGAATGGGGCGGATCTCCTCGAAGCCGAGCTTGGAGGCAAATGAGAGAAAAGTGTCGCGGATGTCCTCGAAAACCTGCTTTGAATAGCCGGCGAGGTCCATCTTATTCACCGCCAGCACCACGCGGGGGATGCCCAGAAGACCGGCGATGGCGGCGTGCCTGCGTGTCTGCGGCAGCACTCCCAGACGCGCGTCCACCAGAATGATGGCCAGCGACGCGGTGGAGGCCCCGGTGGCCATATTGCGCGTGTACTGTTCGTGGCCGGGTGTATCGGCGATGATGAACTTGCGCCTGGGCGTGGAGAAATAGCGGTAGGCGACGTCGATGGTAATGCCCTGTTCGCGTTCAGCCCGCAGACCATCGGTGAGCAGGGAGAAATCGATGGGACCCGAAGAGCGGTTCACGCGGCTCTTGCGGATGGAGGCAAGTTGATCCTCATAGATCCCGCGTGCGTCATAGAGCATCCGGCCGATGAGCGTCGACTTACCGTCGTCCACCGATCCGGCCGTGAAAAAGCGCAGCAGTTCCTTGGAAGACTCCTGTTCCAGAAACTCTTCGATCGTAAGTGTGCGGGGCGATTCCAGCGCCGTCATAATTAGAAGTAGCCCTCGCGTTTCTTGATTTCCATCGATCCTTCCTGGTCGTGGTCAATGATCCGGTTCTCGCGTTCGGAACGCCGGAACGACAACAGCTCTTCGATGATCTTCGGCACCGAGTCGGCCGTGGACCGGATGGCGCCCGTACAAGGCGTGCAGCCCAGTGACCGCATGCGGCACATCACCGGCTGGGGTTTCTCTCCCGGCAGCAGCGGAAGGACATTATGTTCGGGCGGGATCAGCGAGTCGTTGCGAACGATCATCTCCCGCACCTTGGCGAAATAAAGCGGCACCACGGGGATGTTTTCCGCGTGGATGTAGTGCCAGACATCGATCTCGGTCCAGTTCGACAGGGGAAACACGCGGATAGACTGGCCCTGGTCGACGCGCGCGTTGTAGATATTCCACAACTCGGGACGCTGGTTCTTGGGATCCCATTGGCCCTGCTGGTCACGGAAGGAGTAAATACGCTCCTTGGCGCGGGATTTTTCTTCGTCCCGCCGCGCGCCCCCGAAAGCCGCGTCGTAACCGCCAGCGTTCAGGCCGTCCAGTAAGGCGCGTGTTTTCAACAGTCCGCAGCATTTCGACGTGCCGAGCGATACCGGGTTGGCTCCGGCATCGCGCGCTTCACGGTTGGTATGCACTCGCAACTCGGCCCCGATCGAGGCCGGATACCAGTCGCGGAATTCGATCATTTCGCGAAACTTATACGTCGTGTCGATGTGCAGCAAGGGGAAGGGACTGGGCGCCGGGTGAAAGGCCTTCTGGGCCAGACGGAGCATCACGGAGGAGTCCTTGCCGATGGAATAGAGCATCACCGGTTTAGCGAACTCGGCCACCACTTCGCGGAGGATGTGGATAGACTCGGCTTCCAGCGCACGGAGGTGCGAGAGGCTGGGCATGAAATGAGTATAGCGTTTAAATCCCTAGTTGTCGATAGGGATATGGGAGATCGGT
>JANRLE010000207.1:0-26500 GCA_033762895.1 Bryobacteraceae bacterium
TTGAGCTACGCGCCCACATTGCGCGGGGGGACCGGGCAAACCGTCAGGATACCACACTCACGCCCCCAAAATCCCCTCCGCCGCCGCCAAATCCTCCGGCCGCCCCACATCCAGCCAATCGCCCGACACCGCGCACATCCGAACCTCGCGCCCCGCCTCCACCATCTGCGACACCGCACTCGTCAACTCATACTCCCCGCGCGGCGAAACCGGCACGCGCGCCAGTTCCTCAAACACCTCCGGCCGGAACACGTAAATCCCCGCCGAATTCCAGGGCGTCGTCGAACTCCCGCGCGGCGGCTTCTCCACAATCCGCCTCACCACGCCATCCCGCTCATACACCGCCGCCCCGCGATAGGGGTCCTCGGTGTGCTTCACCGCCAACACCCCCGCCACTCCATCCTCCAGCAGCGCCATCATGCGCAGATAATCGCCGGGCGCGGCCAGTATATCGCCAAAGGTCAGCAGAAACGGATCCGGTCCGGCGAACTCCCGCCCCAGCAGCGCTGCCGTCGCGGTCCCGTTCACTTCCTGCTGCTCCCGGAACTCCATGCTCTTCCGTCCGGCGAAAAACGCGCGGATCTGATCGCCGTAGTAGCCCACCACCACCAGCAGGCGCGCCGCGCCGGCCGCCTCCAGCCGGTCCGCCACGTGCTCCAGAATCGGCTTCCCCCGCACCACCAACATCGGCTTCGGCGCCTGCGCAGTCAACTCCGCCATGCGCGTGCCCTTGCCCGCCGCCAGGATCACCGCCTTGTGAATTTTCGTCGCCAACTTCTCATTCTAGCCGCCTATACTGGTAGGACACACATGCAGTATCAGTTGGCGGTGGACTACAGTCCCAGAGGTGACCAGGGGCCTGCCATTGAGCAGTTGGTGCGCGGTGTGCTTGATGGCGAACAGCATCAGGTTCTGCTCGGCGTCACCGGATCGGGCAAAACGTTCACCATGGCAAAAGTGATTGAGCGCACCGGCCGGCCGGCGCTGATCATGGCGCACAATAAGACCCTGGCCGCGCAGCTTTATCACGAATTCAGATCCTTTTTCCCGCACAACGCGGTGGAATACTTCGTCAGCTACTACGATTACTATCAGCCCGAAGCCTACATCCCGGCCGGCGACGTCTACATCGAAAAAGAAGCCACCATCAACGACGAGTTGGACAAGCTGCGGCTCTCGGCCACACGCTCCCTGTTCGAACGGCGCGATTGCATCATCGTGGCCAGCGTGAGCTGCATCTATGGCCTGGGTTCGCCCGAAGCCTACTACGGCATGCTGCTGATGCTCGAGAAGGGGCAGAAGATTTCCCGCCAGCACATCCTGCAGCGGCTGGTGGAAATCCTCTACGAACGTAACGACAGCGACTTCCGCCGCGGCGCCTTCCGTGTGCGCGGCGATGTGATCGAACTCTACCCCACCTACGATGACAACGCCTTCCGCATTGAGATGTGGGGCGATGAAATCGAAAATCTCTCGCAGATCGATCCGCTCACCGGACAGACCAAACAGACCTACCTGCGGCTGCCCATCTATCCCAAGACGCACTATGTGATGAGCGCGGAAACGAAGATGGAAGCGTCGAAAAAGATCCAGTTGGAACTGGAATGGTGGCAGAGCGAACTGGAGAAGAAGGGCAAGTTCGTCGAGTCGCAGCGCATCTTTCAGCGCACAATGTTCGATCTGGAAATGATCGATCAGATCGGCTACTGCCACGGCATTGAGAACTACTCGCGCCATTTTTCCGGGCGCCTGCCGGGTGAGGCGCCGCCCACTTTGCTCGACTACCTGCCCCAGGACGCGCTCGTGCTCATCGACGAAAGCCACGTCACCATGCCGCAGATTCGCGGCATGTACCACGGCGACCGCTCACGCAAGGAGAACCTTGTCAACTATGGGTTCCGCCTTCCCAGCGCCCTGGACAACCGCCCGCTCACCTTCGAAGAGTTTGAGCACCGGGTGAACCAGGTGGTGTATGTGTCCGCCACGCCGGGCCCGTATGAACTCACCAAGTCGGCCGGCGTGATCGCCGAACAGGTCATCCGTCCCACCGGCCTGATCGATCCGGAAGTGGAAGTGCGGCCCATCCGCGGACAGGTGGATGATCTGCTCCATGAGATCCGCCGGCGCGTGGAAGCCGATGAGCGCGTGCTGGTCACCACGCTCACCAAGCGCATGGCGGAGGATCTGTCCGAGTATTACTCGGAAGTGGGCGTCAAGTGCCGTTATGTACACTCGGAGGTAAGCACGCTCGATCGCATCAAGATCCTGCGCGACCTGCGCAAGGGCGAGTTCGATGTGCTGATCGGCGTGAACCTGTTGCGCGAAGGCCTGGATCTGCCCGAGGTTTCGCTGGTGGCGATTCTCGACGCAGACAAGGAAGGCTTCCTGCGTTCGGCCGGCTCACTGATCCAGACCATCGGCCGCGCCGCCCGCAACGTGAAGGGTAAGGCCGTGCTGTACGCCGATGTAATGACTGACAGCATGAAGAAGGCCATCGGTGAGACCACTCGCCGGCGGCAGATTCAGTCCGATTACAACCGGGCCAACAACATCACCCCACAGTCGATCATCAAGCCCATTGACATGAGCCTGGTGGCGGTGGCGGAAGCCGACTATTTTACGGTCCCGTTGGATCTGGATACGGAAATCGATGACCTGACCCCGCAGCAGCGCGCCAAGCTGGTGGACGATCTGGGGGCGCAGATGAAGGAAGCGGCCCGCAACTTCGAGTTTGAGAAGGCGGCCCGTATCCGGGACAAGATCAAGGCGATCCAATCGCCCAAGGCATATGAAGAGGCAGGGGTCGGTAGCGCTGTTGGCGGCGGGCCGGATTAGCACGTCGTTTCTACTGCGAATGCCGGAACTTGTGGATCGCCTCGGTCCTGTGGCATCCACGTCTTTGCGGCTGGCAAGCCGTTTTTCGAACATTTTGCGCGCGGGGGATCCGGTTGAGGAACTCGCGCAGATCCACAAGTGCGGCACCGTGCTGATCAGTGCGGCCAATCCGGCGGTGTTCGTGGACCGGATGCTGGCATCGGGCCTGGACTGGACCGGCGTGATCGTCCTGATCTGCGACACCGAACTGGGTAGCGAGGAGTTGCACCGGCTGGCCGCCGCCGGCGCGCATACCGGATCGTTCTCGCCGGTGGAAGGGTTTGACCAGCGGCTGTTTCTGGTGGAAGGCGACAGCCGCGCGCTGGCGGCGGCAAAGCGCATCGTAGAGGACGAAGGCGCGCGTCCGTTGCGGATTGAGAGACACCGCAAGTCTCTTTACACGGCGGGTCTGTCCATCGCACATTGCCTTGCCTTGCCGATGGTGGCCGCCTGCGCCGAATCCCTGCGCGCCAGCGGCCTGCCGCAGAACTTCGCGCTCGACGTGACTGAGCGGGCGTTTCAACGCACCTTGCGCGCCTACCGCAAAGGCGGCAGAAAGGGATGGGAAGGCCCGCTGCCGAGAAAGGAAATCGCCAGCATCCGGAGAAACATCCACGGTCTTACGGCGGTGAATCCGCAACTGGCGGCTTACTATGCGGAAGGTGCGGCCAGTTCGCTGCGGCTGTTTAAGAAGGATGCAGACTGGCTGGACCGGGCCAAACCCGTGGAGAGGAAAAGGGCCGCGATGGCCGCCGCGGCGTCCTGACCGGACTACGGCAGCAGGCTCGCAGCCTCGGCCTGCTGCGATTCCAGCGCCAGTTGACGGGGCGTCTTGCCGGCCCGGTTTGTGCGTTTTGCGTCCGCGCCGCGTTCAAGCAGCAGCGCGATGACACTGACACGCCCGTAGCTGGCGGCAAGGTGCAGAGGCGTGGCGCCGGATTCCTTCTCGGCCGCATCGATTCCGGCTCCATGCTCCAGCAGCAGCGCCACTACTTCCACATGGCCGCCAAGCGCCGCGTCGTGCAGCGGCGTGGAGCCGGCCGCGCTCACGGCATTCACTCCCGCTCCGTGTTTCAACAGCAGTTCCACCACCGCCGTGCGGCCCTTCAGCGCAGCATCGTGCAGCACTGAATCCGCATCGCCGCCATGGGCCAGCAGCAGACCCACAATCTCCGCCTCGCCTCGCAGCGCCGCGCTCTTCAGTAGAGAGCGGGCCTGCGGGGCGGCCAACACCGCCCCACCCTGGAACAAAGCTTCGGCGCTGGCCCGCTGGCGGGAACCAAGAGCAAGCTCCAGCGCCGTATCTCCATCGGCATTGCGGGCATCCACGGGTACGCCCGCATCCAGCAGCAGCTTCACCACCTCGGCGTGTCCCTTTTGCGCGGCCAGCTGCAGGCAACGGGGCGTGGCCCGCGCCTTACGGCTTAACAGCAGCGCCATCGTTTCCCCCTGCCCCTTCCATGCCGCTTCTTCCAGAGCCGTGGCGCCCGAAGTGTCCTTCTGCTCCACATCGGCGCCGCGGTCCAGCAGCAGCCCGACGATATCCGTATATCCACGGTTTGCCGCCAGATGCAGCGGCGTGGATCCGGACTGATAGGTGGCCTTCAGGTCGGCGCCTTTACTGATCAGCAGCTCCACCACCGGCCGGTGATTGGTGATCACGGCGTAGTGCAGCGGCGTGCTGCCCGCTTCGCGATGGCGGCTGTTCACTTCCGCTCCCCGCTCAATCAGCAGGTTGACGATGTCCACGTCGCCGGCCCAGGCCGCGTCGTGCAGTGGCGTGCCGCCCAGATTGTCGCGCTCATTGGGGGAAGCGCCGGCCTGCAGCAGCTTCTCCACCCCCGCGCGGTCTCCGGCCCGCACCGCCGCGTGAAGCTCGCCGGCACTTGCGGGCAGCGGCCCCGAAAACGCCAACAGCAACAGCAACAGCATCATTGCGCGTCGGCTTTGGCGTTCTCCTTGGACAGATACTCCGTCAATGGCTGGAAGTATTCCAGCATGGCGCGGGAGCTCAGTTCCTCGCCGGTCCGTTCTTTCAAAACCTGACGCCAGTCTCGTGTGGACCCCAAACTCAGAATATCCCACAACCACTTGCCCACTTCCTTGTTGCCGAAATAGTTGCAGCTCCGCGGATCCTGCTTCAGGATCTTGCGCGCGATGTGGTCGTGCAACTGATAGCGGATCAGCGTCGCCATGGCGTAATCGTAATATTGCGCGGCGTCGTCAATCAGATGCGTCTTGGTGCAGGCGTCGCAGTATTCCTCCCCGCGCGGCCCCGGCGGCTCAATCTGCTGGAACTTTCCCGCGTGCTCCCACCAGCGGCGGTTGAACCGGTCCACCGGCAGCTTCTTCTCATACAGGTCATGTTCGAAATGCGTCATGGTACCCGCGGCGAACGGCATGAAGACAACGGCGTTGTCCAATGCTTCGGCCAGCAATCGCTGGATCAGGTCGGCCTTGCGGTTGGCAGGCAGAATGCCCACGCTCTGCAGGTACGGCTCCTGGCGGGCCGCGGCGCCGATCAGATCGCCAATCGCCTCATGGAACGCCCGGTTGGCGCCCTCCCTCAGTACCGGCGGCACTTTCGGCGTTGAGTAGGCCATGTAGTAATACACGTGTCCCAACTCATGATGAGCCGTTTCAAACCACTGCGAGTTTGGGATGATGTTCATCAGACTGCGGACGTCCTTGTCGCGGTCGATGTGCCAGGCTGAGGCGTG
Organism: Bryobacteraceae bacterium; assembly: GCA_033762895.1. Taxonomy (GTDB): domain Bacteria; phylum Acidobacteriota; class Terriglobia; order Bryobacterales; family Bryobacteraceae; genus CADEFT01. The sequence goes on from JANRLE010000207.1 coordinate 5,595, forward strand.
GGCATTCTTCCGGCGCTTGGAATTGGCCGGCGGCTGGTAGAGATCAGAGCGCTCCCAGAACGTCTTGGGCAACGACGGCATGCCCATTGATGTGTAGAAACGTTCAGCCTGCTTCACGATCCACTCGGGCTGCTTGTCGCGGAACAGATCGTCAATGTCGGCTGCCTCCACCATGCCCGGCCAGGCCTGCGCCCAGCGATTGCCCACCCAGTGCGCGGGCAGGCGTTCGGGCACCGGCTGGCGGTAACGTTCGGCCAGGCGCCGGCGTGCGTAAAGATGCACCTGCTCATACAGCGGATGAAGATCGGTGGTGGTCTTCTCCATCAACTGCATCATTTCCTTGACGCTCATGCCGTAGCCGGCCACCTGGAGGTGGAAGTATGAGGAATATCCCAACTCCGACGCCACACGGTTGCGAAGCTCGCGCAGTTCCCCCAGCCCCTTCTTCAGCACGGGACCGCTTTGCTTGGATACCTCCCAGTAGCGCCGTCTTTCGGCCAGGTCGTTGCTCTTCAGCAGCGCCTCATCGATGCCGTTGGCCGTCACCGGCTTGGCGCACTTTTCACCGTGGCGCTCCAGGCAGAATTCGAAGCTGTCCATTGCCGCGGCAAGCCTTGCTTCAGCTTCAATGCGGGCGTTCACAATTTCAGGCACGGTGCCGGGGGATTCGGCCGCAATCAGCAGAATATCGTCCAACTGCCGGAATTCGAGATCGGAAAGCCCTTCCTTGGAGTCCAGAAAATTCTTTGCCTGTTCGATCACGTAGCGGCTGCCGCGGAAGGCGGCCAAGGCCCGGTCGGCGCCAATCCGCTCTCCGGTATGCTGCTCAGTGACATCGGTGACAGCTCTCCAATTGGCTTCGGCGGCGACGGCGAACAGCCGCTGATCCGTGTCGCTGTACATGCCGAGGAAGTCCTTCACGTCCACACGGCCGGGCCCGCCTGCAGAACTCTCGGTCAGCTTTGTGCCCGCCGGTCCGCAAGCGGTGAGCGCGCCCAGAAGGATCGTGACAGCGCGATGTTTCACTGAGGATGATTGTAACGCGGACGCCCCCATTTTAGGGCACTGCCGGCACAGGCGTCCGGTTTGCCGGGAATCGTTCGAAAAATTCGACAATGCGCATGAGGTGGTCCATCCGCTGCAGTGGAGGGCCGGACCTGGTCAACTCATGGCCGATGGATGGGTACCGAACGTACTCTACCGGCTTCTCCATATCCTTCAAGGCGCGGTACAGCATCTCACTCTGTGAGACGCCTGTGCGAAGATCCTGTGATCCGTGCAGGATCAGCAGCGGCGTCCTGATATTCCGCACGTGAGTAAACGGTGACTGTTCGTCCAGAATCCGGCGCACCTCCGGCTCATACGGGCGGCCGCCGAACGAGTTCCTCACCAGCCAGAAGGCGTTCCCTTCCCCGTAGAACGTGGTCAGGTCGTAGACGCCGCGCTGGGCAGCCGCCGCCTGAAATCGATGATCGTGAGCAATGATCCACGCCGTGAGATAACCGGCGTAGGACCCCCCGGTGATGTACAGGCGCTTGGGATCGACGAAAGGATTGGAGCCGATGGCGTCGTCCAGCGCCGCCAGCACGTCACCGGATGGCCCCACGCCCCAGTCGCGATAGTTTCCCTTTTGAAAGGCGTAACCATAGCCCGACGACCCTCGCGGGTTTGAATAGACCACGCCGTAGCCCCTGGCGCAAAACAGTTGAAACTCGTGCCACATGCTGAACTCGCCCGGCCCCCACATGGCGTGCGGACCGCCATGGATGTCCAGAACGAAGGGATAGCGGCGGCCCACCTGGGCATGAATCGGGTTCATCACCCACGATTGCACCATCGTGCCGTCCGGACGGCGGATCCACTTCTCGGTGGGCAATGCGATATGCTTCCCCGCAAGCCAGGAGGAGTTGTGAAAGCTTACCTGGCGGATGGAGCCGTCTTTGTCGCGCAGATATAACTCGTTCGGATTGGCCACGCTCACCTGTGCATAGACGATGCGTCCGGCGCCCTCGTCGAAATCGGATACGCCGACCGGTCCGGAAATCACATCGCTGATATGGCCTGTGGCCAGCCGCTTCAGTGGAGCGCCGCCGTTGTAGTTGGACGTGAACAGCACCGAATCATCCGAGGCGATGACGGCGGAGGCGATGCTGGAATCCCAGCCCCCGGTGATCGTGGTGAGCTTTCCCGATGCCAGTTCCAGGCGCGCCAGGCGTGATTGGCGAAAGGTAGGTTCATCATGTTGCTGCGTCGTGACCAACAGGCTGCGCTTGTCCGGATACCATCGTACCTCCGTCGGATTCTCCCCGGCGTCATCCAGAATGGGGCGGGCCCCGGAGCCATCGGCGTTCATCACCCACACCGCATTGCGCTGCCGCAGCCGGTCCGGATGCTCATTCGACTTTGGCGTGCTGAGCGAGGCGATCTGGCTGCCGTCGGGAGAGTAGGAATAGCTGGAATGCGGATGGAACCCGCCAGTGAGCGGCGCCGCGCGGCCCTGTTCCACCTCCACCGTGAAAAGCTGACTCACCGTGGCTTCCCCTTTTAAGGCCTGTTCGTCCTGAAACGCCAGGCGGTGGATGAGTGTGGGATTGGCGCGTTCGGCGTTGCGTTCCAGCCAGTTTCGCAGGGAGCGTAGGTCGCCGTCGGGCCGGCCGTTGGGCTGCGTCCGGTCCCAATCAAACCAATCGCGCATGGGCCGTTCCTGCGCATAGTGCGGTTTGCCGTCGATCTTTGAAAGAGGGATGGGGCTCGACACCAGCAGCGCCTTCCCGTTGGGGTGCCAGGCGGGGGACAATGCCCCGAACTCGAAATGCGTGAGTTGGCGCGCCTCGCCCGGGCCTTCCAGCGGTAGCAGCCAGACCTGCGGTTTCGGCTTGTCTTTCCCAGAGGCCGCGGCGCCCCCGGAGGCCGCGGCGCGCACAAAGGCGACGCTCTTTCCATCCGGGCTGAGGGCAAATGAGCCGTCCCGCCGGTCACCGAAAGTGAGCTGACGGGGACGCGATTGCTCAATCTCCGCGCGCCAAAAATCGACCCGCCAAAGGTGGGCGCGGTAGCTGTACTCCGGCTCGCCCTTTTCGTCCTTGCCCGTATGAATGGACTCAAGTGCATAGACGGCGAAGGCGCCATCGGGCGAGATCTGGACCTCGCTGACGCGCCGGATCTTGAGCAGATCGGTAGCCGTGATCGGCTGCTTTACGGCTTCGGCTGCCCAGAGCGCACTCCCCAACAGAACGGATAGCGCGACTTTCCCCATGCTGCGATTAAACCACAGCGTGGCCCGGGCTTACTTCGCTGCGCGTATGGTGATGCCGGTCACCGCTCTCCATGCCGGCGCGGTAAGCGAAGCCTCCAGCGAATAGGTCCCCGGCGGGAGCGCCGGCGGCCGCAGGGTAACCACCCAGTGCTTCTCCCCTTCGATGCGCTCCTCACCCAGTACTTGAAGAAAGCTCAAGCCATCGGACCAGCGGTAACGGACCGCCCCGCCGGCATCGCGAAGGACGAAATCGTAGCGCTGTGAGGTAGGGAAGCTGAGCGTGAGCGGCTCCGGCTGCCGGTTGGTTAGCGTCAGCCGCGCCTGCATCGGCGCCCCCGGGACATACCTTGAATCGTCCAGCGTCATGGAGAACGAGACTTCCGGCGCCGAAAAGACATCGTTGCCCCTGAGCGAGGCGTACACCAGGTCGTGCCGGGAAAACGACGGTCCGCCAGTGTTCTCAATCCTGTGCACCAGGCCGATGCCGGGCAGAAACTGCTCCCAGGCAATGCCCACCTGAAACACGCCCGGATAGACCAGTTCAAGTGCCGTGGGAAGCTGGCCGAGCGGGCCGTCATACTTGGCCGACCGCGAGACCAGAGTCGCCCTGCCGCAACACTCCGGCAAGCCAGTGTCATAGGTGCTGCCTTCAGGCGCCTGAAATGCCCACCAGACGCGCTCCTGGCGTGTGACGCCGTCATAGGCTACCAGCGAGCCTTCTTCGTTCATGCGCACCAGGTAGGGCCCGCCCGCAAAGCCGTCCAGTTCGAAATAGGAGTTGCCGCCGGCTTCCACCTGACGGGTCACTTCGAGCTTGAGATTACCCTGCGGGCGGCTCCCCGTGGTCCGATAGAGCCACTGGTTGCCCACCTTTAGCGGGAAATAGTCCTCGGCGTTAACGGCCAGGACCAACCACAAAAGGAACAGTGGATTCATACCTCGCGCCTTGCACCGCCAGTGTGGCGGTGGCTGTGTAGTTGCCTTGCGGCAGTGTGAGCGCAAGCTGTTCTACCCAGTTGCGCTCGCCCTTGAATCGGACCTCGCGGATAGCCAGCGTAAATGCCTTGCCGTCGGACCATCGGTAGACCTGCTCACCCTTATCATTGCGCATCACGATGTCGAAATCCTGGCCGCTGGGGAAAACCAGGTTCAAGGGGTCGTCGCCAGTGTTGTGCAAGGTGATGCGCGTAAGCATTGGCGTCCCGGCCGGATAGCTGGCGCGATCGAGCGTGAGATGGAACGCATAGCCGGGTTCGCTGAATACGGTGAATCCGCCTACCCGGGCATACACCAGTTCGAACACCTGCGGTCCGCCGATGGTGGAGTAAGCCCGCCGCGCCAGCCCCACGCCGGGAAGGAATACCTCATCGGTGATGCCGGCGTCGGCGCAGGTGAGTTCGTAGCTGAGCTTGATTGCGCCGCTGAATTCGCCGACCGGCGATTTGTGCCTGGCGTCGCGTTCGGTGATGGAGGCGGCCTGCACACAATCGTCGATGTGAGAGGGAAAGCCGCGGCCGGTGGGCGCGCCGAAATCCGCCCACGGAAGCTCCCGCAGGCTGGCCGTATCGTAGAAGACCAGCGCCGCGCCGGATTGGCGCAGCAGCAATTCACGCGGCTGGCGGAAGCCGCTGACCACATAATATTCATTACCCGCCACGGTGCGCGTCCCGGTGACCTCCACCACCCACGGGGCGGCGGGGATGCGTCCTTCGGTAACCCGGTAAATCCACTGATTGCCGGTCTGCAATGGAAAATATGCGGCTTCCTGTGCGAAGGCCGCTGAGGCGAAGAGAAAGAGAACAGACATCACGTTCATACGGTTCCACTTAAGTTTAGAATTTCGAAGACGCGAGTCTGAGACACCTCAACAGACGCAGGATTTCCCCGGTTCGTTTCAGCTTTTTGCCGCCCGCGGGTTCCTGGGATTCACACGCAGCCAGAGCACTGCCGCCGCCAGATTCACTGCCACCGCCACGATCAGAAAGATATTCCAGTTCCGCCACGTCTGAATCACCCATCCGTTGAACACCGGTGAAACGAACCCGGCGAAGTTTGAGGCGGCGTTCATCAGCCCGGCCACGGCGCCCCCGCTTGCGCCGCCGATATCGAGCGCCGACGCCCAGGCCGCCCCAAGGAACAGATCGACGCCCAAAGCGCCCGAGGCCATCAGCACTGCCGCCAGACGCGGTTCCTCGCACCAGATGCCGGCCGACAGCAGCAACCCGCCCATGGTGAGCGACACGGTTCCAATCAGCCTGCGCGCGGTGCGCGGTTCGTAACGCCGCGCCAGCGCGTCGGTCAGCAACCCGCCCAGCCATGTTGCGAAGACTCCGAACAGGAATGGCAGCCCGGCATAGCGCGCCGATTCTTCCAGCGGCATTTTCCGTTCTTCCATCAGATAGGTGGGAAACCAGGTGATGTAGAACTGCCACATGAAGGTACATCCAAAGGCCACCCCCAACAGGCTCCAGAGCCGGCCTGAGCGCAACAACTCGCTCCAGGGCGGCTTCACCGGCGGACCGGATGAGACCGGCGCGATCCTGGCCCGAATGGACTCAGCCTCCAGTTCGTTCACAAATGAGTGTTCATCGGGCGAGTTGCGGAACCACAGGTACCACGCAACCGCCGCTGCGATACCCAGGCTTCCGAACACACAGAACATCACCCGCCAGCCGTGCTGCGCAAGAATTCCGGCGGCGAAGAACGGAGTGATGGCGGCGCCCAGCCTGCCCCCGCCCAGGAAGAACCCGAAGGCCGAGGAACGCTCCGCCACCGGAATCCAGCGCCCGAAGGCCGCCGCCACCGATGGAGACAGCGCTGCTTCGAGCGCGCCGAACAGGAAGCGGATGGCCAGCAGCGAAGAGAAGCTCCAGGCCGCGGCGGTCAAGGCGGTAAACGCCGACCAGCCCAGGATCGCCATCGTCACCAGCCCGCGCGCGCCCCAGCGGTCGGCGGCGATGCCCCACGGCGTCTGCCCAAGGAAATAGGACAGGCTGAAGATGCTGTACACCAGGCCCATCTGCGTGGGCGAGAAGCCGAACTCGGCCGCCATCCTGGGGCCGGCGATGGAGACGCAGGAACGGTCCGTATAGCAGATCAGGTTCACTCCCAGCGCCAGCAGCACGATGGAGTAGCGAACCGTGGTGGGCGAACTCATCTGGGATCCGTGTCAAGCGGATAGATGGGACGCCGGATGCGGCGCCAGGGCAGAGTCTTGAGATTGGCTGTGGATACGCCGGGAGTGTCGACGACGAAAATAGCCTTGGCGATCGGTTCGTAGCAGGCGCGGAATCCGTTGGGCGATTTCACAACCACGATCTTCGAGTAAAGCGGTTCAATGCCGTGGCTGCGGAACAGTTCGGGGTCCACGGTCATGGCGGAGCGCGAGGCGATGAGGATTCGCACCTGCCCCACTTCCAGCACCGCGCTGGGCCCCATGTTGGTTTCAATGCCTGTGTTGTAGCCGCGGGCGCGCGCCGTCCAGCGTCCGTCGGAAATCAGACGCACATGTCCGGTTACCTTTACCGGCCGGGAATTGCGCTTGTCAAAGCAGCCTCCGATGGACATGGTGACGGTATTGCCCACACCGGCCGCAATGGCCTTCGCCGCCGCGCCCGGGTCCACCAGGAAGATGGCCGCGGGCCCGGTGAGGCGGGCCTTCAGAAGATGCTTCAGAACGCCCGTGGAATCACCAGGGGAACCGGATCCGGTGGAATCGGAAGACTCGGCGAAGACCACCGGACCGCCTTCGATCTTCAATGCGCGGGCGATGGCGTCTTCAGGCGAGATCAGTTCGGGCGTGAACTCGTCCTTCGCCTTCCACCACTTGCCGGCCAGCGTTTCAGAAAGCTGCTGCGCGGCCGCCAGATCGCCGTCGCACACCGTCACCACGGCGCAGCCCATCTCATCGATGTCCATCCACGGCTGCACGGGGAACAGAGACACGGCTTCGGCCTTGCCCTTGGCTTCCAGCTTTTCGGCGCGCCGCATCAGCCGGTGAAAGGGCCCGCTGGTGGACTGCGAATTTTCGGCGTTCACGATGAGCGGCAACTTGGCGCATGCCATCGCCGGACGGCATTTTCCCGAAAGCACGCGCAGCAGCAGGCGCGCGGCCTTCTGGCCGGTTTCGAACATGTCGATATGAGGGAAGGTGTGATAGCCGATGATGGCCGTGGCGTGCTCCACCATCGCTTCGGTGATATTGGCGTGCAGGTCCAGGGTGAGGATCAGGGGCTTATGCTCGCCAAGGATGCCGCGGGCGGTTGCAAGCACGTGCCCCTCCACGTCGTCACAGCCTTCGGCCGTCTGCGCGCCATGCATGGCCAGCAGCATTGCATCGGCATCGGCGTGAAGGCGCAGATGGGATTCAAAGTCCGCCATCAACCGTTCGAAATCGCCGCGCAGTAGACGATTGGCGGTAATCGCCCAGGCCGCGCATACCGGCGCGATCTCGACGCCTTTGCGTTTGGACAGCACGTCCAGGAATCCGCCCATCTCGGTGAGCTTGCCCTGATGGCGCTCCCGCGCGGCCTCGCCGAAGACAGGCGAAAAGTCTTCATACTTTGTCTTGACCGGGGAAAATGTATTCGATTCCTGAAGAATCGAGGCGACGGCGATTTTCATTTCGGTTCCGGATTTCGGAACCTTATGCTATCAGAGCGACAAGTGCCGCCGCACGAGATCGGCCATACGATGAGGGTCGGGAATCTGGAGTACTTCAAATCCGGCGGCGCGCCCGGCGGCCACGCCCGCCTCGGAATCCTCCACCACCAGCGCCGTGGATACGCCCAGCAGGCTTGCTGCTTTCTGATAAGGCTCAGGGTCCGGTTTGTGGCGGCTGACATCCTCTCCAAACACAGCCACTTCGAAATGATGGCGCAGCCGGCAGGCTTCGAGAATCGGCTCCACCTCCGACCGGCCGCTGGAGGTGACCAGCCCGATGCGGAACCCGCCCAGGCCGTCCAGCAGCGCGGCCGCGCCGCGGCTGAGCGGAGGATTGTCCATCATGCGCGCGCGAAACAGGTCCTTCTTTGCCGGATACTGCGCATAGAGTTCGTCAGGGTGGACGCCGCCGGTGGAAAGCGCCGCCATGGCTTCAACCAGTTTCCGGTCCGAAACGCCGATAAACTGCCGGTGGTAAATCTCCCACTCCAGTTCGATGCCAAACGGCGCCAGGGTTTCGCGCCAGCAATGGAAATGCACGGGCTCGCTGTCCACCAGGACGCCATCGAAGTCGAACAGAATGGCCTGGTAGGACACTTTAGCGCGCAAACTCCAGCGACGTGATCATCCGCTCAAAGGCGGGCTGCGCCGGCTTGTATTCGTTCTCCGGCGAGATGAGGATCATGTAGAGCAGGCCGGCCGGATGATCGGCCGTCACCACGATCACCACTTCGCGCTGGCCTTGAAACGCCGACTGGCCGTACAGCACGTGAAGCAGCCCCTGCGATCCGCTCACCTGCACCTGGCGCGTTCCTTCATTGCCAAGTTGCAACCCGTTGCCCTGCATCACGCCCTTCAGATACTGCTCAGTGTTGGCACGCAGATCGCGGCTCTGGGTTTGCTGCAGGCCGATGACCGCGCCGTAGGCGATATCGCCCTGTCCGTTCTTGTCCACCAGACCTTCCTGGTGGGCGATGGTGATTTCATTGCCCTGCTGGTTGGGAATCACCTGCCAGTTTTCCGGGTATTGAAAGGCGATGCCCTGGCTGCGATACTGCTTGGCGCCCGCTGCCGGGCGCGCCCCCTGCGGATCACCGGCCTTGCGGAAGTTGGTATTCGCCTTGGCCGGCACCGGCAGCCCTTGAATGACCTTCTGCATTTGCTGCAACTCGCCGGCGTCCCCGGCGGTATAGCTGCGCTTGGGCATCATCTTCACTTCGTTCTGCACGGCCTTCACGCGGTTGCCGGGGCTGGGGTGATCGGACATGAACTGCGGGGTGGAACGCCCGGATTTCTTTTCTTCCGCCTCCAGCTTCTCAAAGAACCTTGCCATCTCCACCGGATCGTATCCGGCTTTTGCCATCATGCGGGCTCCCAACAGGTCGGCGTCACTTTCGGCGTCGCGGGAGAATTTCAGCAGCAGCGAATTGGCGCCCAGCCCGGCGCCCAACTGCGCCAGTTGGCCGAGCATGGATCCGCCGCCCAGCATGGCGCCGCCAATGCCCGCCAGCAATTGCGCGGCGTTCGCCTTGCTCACCTGCGCCGTGCCATGCCGCAGGGCGACGTGGGCAATCTCATGCGCCAGCACGCCCGCGATCTGCGCTTCATTCTCAGCCTGCGAAATCAGCCCCGTGTGGATGTATGCCGGTCCGCCAGGCAATGCGAACGCATTGATTGATTTGTCATAAACCACCTTGAAGGTGTACGGGTATTTCCCCGCCTCGGACTGCTTGGCCAGTCTGCCTCCGATCGAGGCCACGTAGCGGGACAACTGATCGTTGTTGACGATGGCCACCTGCTGCTCAATCTGGCCCGCCGCTTCCTTGCCCAACTCCACATCCTGCTGGGGTGAGAAAAAGTTCCAGCGGCTGGGTTTGATGTTCTTCGGCTTCTGCGCGGACGCGCACACGGAAAACAACAGAATCGAAACCGCCGCGATCCTTCCTGCCATTCTCAATACCTTGCTCACAGGGCACACCTCCCTCAATCGATTCAGATGCAGGGCTGGATAACCGCGTTGCAGCCCATCTAGTTATAATAACTTCATGTTGAAGCCCACCGAAAAAATCTGGCGTAATGGCAAGTTCATCCCATGGGACGAGGCGAAGATTCACGTTCTTTCCCACACCGTCAGCTACGCCAGCGCCATCTTCGAAGGCATCCGCTGCTACAGCACGCCTTCCGGCCCCCAGTTGTTCCGGCTGCGCGATCACGTACGGCGCATGGTGGACTCCTGCAAGATCTACCGCATGGACACCTTCGAGTTTTCCATCGAGCAGTTGTGCGACGCGATGGTGGAACTGGCGCGGGTCAACAAAATGGACTCCTGCTACCTGCGGCCGATCGCCCTGCGCGGCTACGGTGAGATGGGCGTTCTGGGCATTCACAACCCGGTGGACATCTACATCGCCTGCTGGGAGTGGGGCAAATATCTGGGCGAGGAAGCCCTGGCGCAAGGCGTGGACGTGTGCATTTCAAGCTGGAAGCGCATTGCGCCCAACACGCTGCCGGCGCTGGCCAAGGCGGCATCCAACTACATGAACTCGCAGCTCATCCGCATGGAGGCGCACACCAACGGCTACGCCGAAGGCATTGCGCTCGATGAGGCGGGCTATATCAGTGAAGGCTCGGGCGAGAACATTTTCGTCATCCGCGACGGCAAGATTCATACGCCGCCGCTGGGAGCATCGGTGCTGCCCGGCATCACGCGCGATTCGGTGATCCGGCTGGCGCAGGAGCACCGCATTCCGCTGGTGGAGACGATTATCCCCCGCGAGATGCTCTATATCGCCGACGAGGTGTTCTTCACAGGCACGGCAGCCGAAGTGACGCCCATACGGTCGGTGGACCGCATCCAGGTGGGCGCCGGCTCGCGCGGACCGATCACGGAAATCCTGCAGCGTGAGTTTTTCGCGATTATCAACGGGACCAAAGCCGACGCCTATGGCTGGCTGACGCCGGTGCATGCCAAGGAAGCCGTCGCGGTCTGAAGCGGTGTGGGGGGACGAAAAGAAGGGGTGGTACGCCCGAGAGGATTCGAACCTCTGGCCTTTTGCTCCGGAGGCAAACGCTCTATCCGGGCTGAGCTACGGGCGCACGACTTGTTCCATTGTAGCCCCTGGAGCCTAAGGATACAACCGGACAAGCGCCCAATCGCCGGCAGCGCGCGAATATTGCAGCCGGTCATGCAGGCGATTCTCGCGCCCCTGCCAGAATTCGATCTGATCCGGCACCAGGCGGTAACCGCCCCAATGGTCCGGCAGCGGCACTTCGCCATCCGGGAATTCAGCGTTCAGCCTCGCCACCTGCTCATCCAGGATCCGGCGGTCCGGCAGTAGGGAACTTTGGCGCGAAGCCACGGCGCCGATGCGGGCCATCGGCGGACGTGTGCGGAAGTAAGCGTCGCTTTCCTGAGCGGTGACCTTCTCCACCCGTCCGGTGATGCGAACCTGCCGGTGTAGTTCGTACCAGTAAAATACCAGCGCCGCCCGCGGATTCACGGCCATTTCACCAGCCTTGCGGCTTTCGTAATTGGTGAAGAAAACAAATCCGCGGGCGTCGAAGTCCTTCAGCAGCACCATGCGGGCCGACGGGCTGCCATCGGGCGTGGCGGTGGCCAGAGTCATGGCGTTGGGCTGTGGCACACCGCCAGTCACGGCTTCTTCAAACCAGCGGCCGAACTGCGCCAGCGGATCCGGATCCACTTCCGATTCCAGCAGCGGGTGGGCGTGGTACTCTTCTCTGGGCGGGGCGACGTTCATATCCTCAATTCCGAGAGTAAACGATAATGCAGGGCGACTGCGGCGCTCACCGCCTATTCAAACAACGCGTCGGCCCGCACGATGCGCGTATTGGCCTCGCTGATCCCCAGTGCATACCGCTCCACCAGCTTATCTTCCTCCAGCAACCCGGCGGGCTTGGGAGAGTTGTACCGCATCGGCGAAGGCGCTTCGCCCACAATCCGCTTCCGTAACTCCTCACATCCGCCGGCTACCATTACCACCCGCACGTTTTTCAATTGCATGTGCCGCCGCACGGCCCGGTTCACGCCATCCACTGTCAGCTTCGCCAGCGCATCCTTCAAATAACTGATATAGTCCGGAATCCCGTAATACCGGCTGTCGATGGCGTAGCCCAACTCCGCCTTCTTGGTCTTCATCAGTAAGTTCACATACTTGGAGAGAAAATTCCGCGTCCGCTCAAAATCGTCCCGGCCCATGCCGTCCCGCCGCAGCCGCTCCAGTTCGAAAAAGGCCAGCCGTAGCGTAAAATGCGCGGTCTCGGGGACCACCGGCCGTATCCAGACCTGAAAAATCTGCTGCCGCCGCGCCAGGTTCGGCTCCGGCTCCATCAGGAACATCCCGCGCGGGAAATACTCGATGTAAGCATAGTCCCCGTAGTCCAACCCGCGCGCCTCGCGAATACGGTCATACAGCCGCACGCCGGAGCTGCGATGCTGTCCCAGCCAGCTCGCCGCCACTAACAGCGCCACATAGTCGCCATGGCCCCTCCGCACGCCGATCGGAAACCCGATCGACATCGCCACCGAGCCGGTGTCCTTCTCCACCAGCGTCAGCCGTCTGCCTTCGGCCGCCTTCACCGCCGGAAGCTTCACCGCGCCCGCCATCCCCTTGGGCAGCGCGGCGAAATCCTTCTCCATCCGTTCGGGGAAACCGGCCGGATAGTTGCCCGCCACCGCCACCGTCAACCGCGCCCGCGTGTAGTGGCGGCGGTAGAACTGCTTCAGATCCCCGATGGTGATCCTGGCAATGGCGCCCGCGCGCCCTATGTTGTGATGTCCGTACGGATGGCCGTTGTAGATGCGGCTGTACAGCACTTCCTTGCCCAGTTCCTCGTCGTTGTTGCCGCGCAGGCTGACCCGGAGAAAGTTTACCGCCTGGTCCTTCACCCGGCTCAGGTCTTCCTCCCGCCACCCCGGCTCGAGCAGCATTTCCCGGAACAACGCGTAAAACCGATCCAGATTATCGGCGTGCGTCTCCACCACAAACGCCGTCATCTCCTTGTCCACCTGCCAGTCCACCGCGGTGGCCATGGGAAACATTGCATCCACAATTTGTTTGTACGGGGTCCTGGCCGTGCCCCCCTCGGCGATCATCGCGGCGGTGAGCGAAGCCAACCCTTCCTTACCCGCCGGATCCGACGCCGCTCCCACGCCGAATACCACACGGATGGTGATCAGCGGCGATTTTCCCGGCTGCGCGATCATCGCGCTCCATCCCTGTGCGGCAATCATCATCAGCAACCCAAGCCTCATGCCAGCACCCGGAATGGCGCATCCTCAAGCAGCCCCGGCTCCCCCACTCCGCCGATCCGCAACCGGACCATTTCATTGGCCGGCCGCGCCGATGCCATCTTCACCTTGAGGTAGTTCTCCGTCAAAGCCACTCCTGTCTGTTCCAGCGTCACGGCTGAAAGCGTCCGCCCCACCATGGCCCGGCGAAACTCCAGGTTTTTCGCCGCCGCCAACTCGCGCAACAGGCGGTTACGCTGTTTCCTGACCGCCATCGGAACCACACCCGGCAGCCGCTCCGCTTCCGTCCCCGGCCGCTCGGAATACGTAAAAACGTGCAGATAGGTGAACGGCAGACTTTCAATGAACCGCCGGCTCTCTTCAAACTCCTCTTCGGTTTCACCCGGGAAACCCACCATCACATCGGCGCCGATCGCCGCTTCCGGCATCCACTCACGCGCCTTCCGCAGCCGGTCTTCATAATGCCGCGGCCGGTACTTACGCCGCATTCTGCGCAGCGTCCGGTCACAGCCAGATTGCAGCGGCGCATGGACGTGGCTGGCAATGCGTTCGCTTGCCGCCATCAGCCGCAGAAGGTCGTCGGAAAAGTCCATCGGCTCCACCGAGCTCAGCCGCAGCCGCCGCACGTCTGTTTCCTCCAACAGACGCCGCACCAGGTCCACCAGCCGCAGCCGGCCTTCCAGGTCCCTGCCCCACCGGCCCAGATTGATCCCGCTCAACACCACTTCCTTGTAACGGGCGGCCAGGCGGCGCACCTGCGATACCACCTCATCCGGACCCGCGCTGCGGCTCCGCCCGCGCACCGAAGGAATGATGCAGAACGAACAGCGGTTTCCGCAGCCGTCCTGAATTTTCAGGTTCGGCCGGGTGCGGTCCCCAAGCGCGTCTTCCACCGGCGCCGAAAGAAACTCCCGCTGCTCGAAGATATCGCCCACATGCACCTGTCCGTGATAGGGCGCATCCCAGATCAATTCGCCGATCCGCGTCTTATGCGAATTTCCCACCACCCATTCGACGCCCGGCAGCCCCGCCAGATCCTCCGGCGCCCGCTGTGCATAGCAGCCCGTCACCAGAATGCGCGCCCGCGGATTCTCGCGATGCACACGGCGGGCCGCCTGCCGCACGTCGTTGTCGGCCTCAGCCGTCACCGTGCACGTATTCAGGATCACCAGATCCGCTTCTCTGTTTTCACCCGCTGCCGAAAGGCCCTGCCCGCGCAGCATGCCCTCCAGCGCCGCGCCGTCGGCCTGCGTCGCCCGGCATCCGAAATTCTGAATCAAGAACGTGCGCATCCCGCTACTTACCCGTCAGCGTCACCACCGTCCGCTCCCTGTCCACCAGGTATTTGCGCGCGATGCGCCGCAGATCCTCCGGCGTGATTTCCGCATACCTTTCAAACACCCGGTTCACCGTCTCCGGCGTCCGCTTCAGCGCCACATAGTGCATCAGCGTGTCGGCAATCGCCTCACTGTTGTTCAATTCCAGGGCGAACTTGTACCGCACGTGCCGTTTCACCGCCTCCAGTTTCTCCACCGGCGCCAGGTCCTCACGGAACCGCGTTATGGTCGCCAGCAGCGCTTCTTCCACCTTGCCAAGATCCGCGGCGTTCTTCAACCGCGCCGTCACCGTGAACAAATGCGGATCGACGTGTTCGAACGTATCCACGCCCAGGGCGTCCACAATCTGTTCCTCGATCACCAGCCGGTTGTACAACTCTGAGTTCTGCGAAAACCCCAGTTGGCCGATCAGATCGAGCGCCGCCGAATCGATCTCCGTATCGGAATACGCGGCCCCGTGATATGCCAACGCCACCCACGGCAGCGTCTTGGCCGGCCAGTCCACATGCGCCTTGCGGGGCGCCTCATGCGGCGGTTCGGCCGGAATGGCCGGAGGCTGAAAATCGCCCGCTTTCCAGCCACCCCAATACTTCTCCACCAGCGCCATCGCCTGGTTCACATCCACGTCGCCCACCAGGATCAGCGTGGTGAACCGCGGCCGGTACCAGCGCTCAAAGAACACCTTGCTGTACTCATACTGATTCGGCATGTCCTGAATGTCTTTCAGAAATCCGATGGTGGTGTGCTTGTAGGTGTGCCGGTCAAACGCCGTATCGTAGAGCTTTTCCAGCAGCTTCTCGGCAGGCTCGGAGGAACTCTTATTGTATTCGCCCAGAACCGCCAGCGTCTCGGTGCGGAAGACGTCCTCGCTGAACGAGAGGTTCTGGAAACGATCCGCCTCCAGACGGAGGATCAGTTCCAGGTCTTCCTTGGAAAACGTCGTGTGATAGTCGGTGCGGTCGTCCCAGGTCGAGGCATTCGAGGCGGCGCCCATCTGTTTCAGGTACTTCTCATACTCCTCGGGGCGCGTGTTCTTCGTGCCGCGGAACATCATGTGCTCAAACAGGTGCGCAAAGCCGCTCTTGCCCTGTTCGATCTCATTGCGCGATCCTGTGGCCACCACAATCTGCAGCGCCACCACGTTGGGATAATCGGTCGGCACCACGATCAGCCGCAGGCCGTTCGGGTAGTCATGCTGGGTATAGGGATAAGGAAACATTTTCGCTCTGGAATGTTCTTGCGCTCCCAATGCCGCGATTAACGCCACCGCCGCCAGCATCATGACTTCCTCATCTCGCCCTTCACATCTTTCACCACGTCATCCTTTGCGCCGCCGGCCAAGTCCCGCTGCAAACGCCGCAGCGCCACGCCCACCACGTCGCGATGATGCAAATCGGCGCCCAAGCCTTCCTTGTCGCTCAACTGCAGCCAGAGTTCATGCAGCCGGTCCAGATCCTCCGGCCAAAGCCTCGGCGGATGTGGCCCCAGGTTCACATAGGACGAAGGCCGGTCCTGGCTGATCACTTCCAGGGAAAACGGCTGGCGCGGTTCGGGCAGTTTCTCCCACGCCAGGCCAATGCGGCGCGCCAGTTCGTCCGAAGTCATTCGCTCGGAAACGCCTGTCACCAGCCGCGATGCCTTTAATCGCGCCGCCGTCTGCACCATCGCCACGAAAGGATCGGTGCCCGGCACCACCAGCAATTCCGCCGGCTTGCCCTGCTTTTCCGCCAACTCCACCACGTGGCTGAACAGCCGCTTCTCATAGTCGCTGAAAAGCTGGTCGTCGCTCAGCCCGTATTCGGCCGCGCCGGTGGATAACTGCCGCACCGTCATCACCACGATGTCGTGGCGCCGCAGATTCGTTTTCTCCAGCACCTTCTTCAGATGCTCCATGCGCTGGTAGTCGCGTACCGCCACCAGCACGCAGCCCGGCCGGGCATGCAACGTTTCGGCGTCCACCTCCTGCTCATGCTCCAGGTTAAATTCCTCAAGCCCCTTCCTTGTCAGCGCTTTGCGCGCGTTCACCCGCTCTGAGATCAGGAAAATCACGAACAGGATCGCAGTCAGCGTCAATCCGGAAACAGTGGCGATCTGCTTGGTGAACAGATTGGCGATCGCCACCAGAAACAGCATCAACACCGACGCCATCAAGCCCAGGGGCAGTTCCAGGCCGCCCAATTTGAGGTTCGGCGGCATCTTGTACTCCTGATCATGCCGCTTCAGCCGCAGCGCCAGCACCCCAAGCCCTTTGAGGAAAAAGCTCCACACCACGCCGAACGCATAAGCTTCGCCGAGCAGATACAGATCACCGCGGCTCAGCAGGATGGTCACTAGCTGCAAGGTAGTGATGAGGTTGACGATACGAAACGTCGTCCCAAACCGGCGGTGCGGCTTTCGGAACCACTCCAGCAGCACGCCGTCCTCGGCCACGCGGTTCAAAATCCCATTGGCCCCAATGATGGACGTGTTCACCGCGCCCGACAGAATCAATACACCCACGATCACGACGAAAATGTGGAACCCCAACTTCAGCAGCGCCGGTCCGGCCAGGCTCATCGCCAGACCGCCGATCAGGTTGTCGTAATAGCGCGGCCGCACATCGTCGGGAATGATCATCACGGCCATCAGCGAAACGAACCCGGTACTCAGCAGCGCATAGAAGCACACGATGTTGGCGCTGATCCGCAGGTTCTTCAGCTTCGGATAGGCGATTTCCCGGTAGACCTGCGCCAGCGTCTCAAACCCGCTCATCGCCAGCAGTGAGTGGCCGAAGGCGACAATCATCATGGCCAGCGGAATCTGCTCCCAGAACGTCCCCTCCAGCCAGCCCAACGCGTCCTTGCTGAATTTCAGGTTCGCCAACACCGGGGCCGGCGGCAATTCCACGTTCCCCCTCAGCAACAGCGTCAGCGGGCACCAGATCAACAGCGCCGCCACCATCACTGTTGTGATCTGCATGATCCGCAGCGCGTGGCCGCTCGATTCGTGGATCCCCTTGGTATTGCTCCACCAGAAGTAGATCGTCACCGCGATCGCAAACAGCACGGAGAACCAGTGCGGCTCCAGATGCAGATCCTGCTGCATCATCCCGCTCAACTCGTTCAAAAGGTGACCCAGGTACTGCCCGGCGCTCACCGCGCTGATCGGCCCGGTCAGCACGTAATCCACCACCAGCGCCGACACGGACAGCTTCGCCATCGCCGGCCCCATGCTGTCCCGCACCACCACATAAACGCCGCCGCGCACGAACATGCCGCAGCTTTCCAGGTAGATCGAGCGCACGGCGAAGGCGAACAGCATGACGGCCAGGATGAACCACGGCGCCGCTTCGCCGATGGCCCTCTCAGCGATGCCGCCGACGTAGAACATCGTCGAAGCCAGATCGCTTAGAACGATCGCCGCTCCGCGCCAGAAGCTGATGAAGCTGAGCGCCACGGTCGTTGCGACAACAACCTTGGTGGTGGAAGGAATTGGCAGGCCCGGACTGCCAGACTGCCCGTCGCTGGAAGACATGAGTACCCTCATATGTTACCCATAAGCCTATGGTCCCTTCCAGCGGCAGAACTTTGGCCTCATCCATCACCGCCACTCTGCGCAGCCACGGACACAAGGCCTGGCTGGTCGGCGGCTGCGTGCGCGATGAACTCCTCGGCCTCAAACCGAAGGACTATGACGTGGCCACAAGCGCCTCTCCGCAGCAGATTCTGGACTACTACCCGAAGGCCGAACTCATCGGCGCCCATTTCGGCGTGGTCCTTATCCGCGAGTCCGGCTCGCAGGTGGAAGTGGCCACCTTCCGCTCCGAGCACGGCTACCGCGATGGCCGGCATCCGGACCACGTCAGGTTTGAAACAGATCCGCGCCAGGATGCTTTGCGCCGCGACTTCACCATCAACGCCCTCTACCGCGATCCTTTCACGGGCGAGGTGCTCGACTTCGCCGGCGGCCAGGACGATCTCAAAGCCGGCATCATCCGCGCCATCGGCAACCCCGCCGCCCGCTTCGAAGAGGATCACCTTCGCCTCATCCGGGCGATCCGCTTCGCCGCCCGCTTCGATTACACAATTGAGCCCGCCACGTTCACCGCGATCCAGACCTGCGCCCACAACATCACCGCGGTTTCCATGGAGCGGGTGCGCGATGAACTGCTGCGCATTCTCACCGAAGGCCACGCCCGGCGCGGCTTCGAACTGCTGGACACATCCGGACTGCTGGTAAATCTGCTGCCCGAGATCAAGGCGTTCCAGGGCGTTCAGCAGCCGCCGCAATTCCATCCCGAAGGCGACGTGTGGACCCATGTGCTGCTCATGCTTGAGCAGTTGGGCCCCGCCACCCCCACGCTGGCGCTGGGGGTGCTGCTGCACGATGTCGGCAAACCCCGGACCTTCCGCATCGCTGAGCGCATCCGTTTCGATGGCCATGCCGAAGTGGGCGAGAGAATGACCAAGGGCATCCTCCACCGCCTGCGCTGTTCCTCCGAACACATCGAGCGCGCCGCCTCACTGGTGGCCAATCACATGCGATTCAAGGACGCGCAGCGCATGAAGCAGAGCACGCTGAAACGCTTTCTGCGCACGCCACATTTTGAGGAACACCTGGAGCTGCACAGGCTGGACTGCATGTCGTCCAACCGCAATCTCGAGAACTACGAATTCGTCAGGCAGGTGCTGGCACAGACGCCGCCCGAAGAACTGAAGCCTGCGCGCCTCATCACGGGAGACGATCTGATTGCGCTCGGCCTGAACCCCGGCCCTGAGTTCAGCCGTATCCTCACTGCCGTGGAAGACGCCCAACTCGAGGGCAGCATCGGCACGAGAGAAGAGGCGCTGGCGTTGGCCCGGTCGCTTGAAGTCCTCTCCGGTCGCACTTTACTACCGCCGCGTGATCGAAATTAGGAAGGTTCATCGGATCGTGATCAATCTGCCGCAAGCTCTGAAAACGAACCCGCCCGTAATCGAGTGGCTGCTTGATGCCGACCCTTCCATCCGCTGGCAAGCGATGCGAGACCTGATCGGTGCGCCGGCAGAACAAGTCGCGGCTGAGCGTGCACGGGTTGCCAGCGAAGGCGCCGGCGCGAAACTGCTCGCCCTCCAGGGCGCCGACGGGCGGTGGGGCAGTGCAGCGTGGAACCGGGGGTGGAACTCGACAATGCATGTCCTGATGCTGTTGCGGGACATGGGCCTCGATCCTGCATGCGGTCCGGCGCAACGCGCTGTGAACCTCGTCCGCGACCGCGTAAGTTGGAAGGGATGCGGCCCTCAGGAATGTGATCGCAATGCCTTCTTCGAGGGCGAGATAGAGCCTTGCATCAACGCACAGGTGGCGGCGGCCGGCGCCTACTTCGGGCAAGACGTCCGGGGTATCATTACGCGGCTGCTCGCCGAACAACTGGCGGACGGCGGTTGGAACTGCGAGGCCGCAAATGGTTCGACGCGCTCGTCGTTCAATACCACGATATGTGTACTCGAAGCCCTACTGGAATATGAGCACGCCGGCCAGGCGAGTGAGCGGGTCATCGAAGCTCGTCTCCGCGGGCAGGAGTATCTGCTTCAGCGCCACCTCTTCCGCCGCCTGTCCACGGGCGAAGTGATCGAACGAGATCGCAAGGGTGGATCAGCGTGGACGAGTTTCGCCTTCCCGACGTGGTGGCACTACGACGTGCTGCGAGGTCTCGAGTACCTTCGCGGTGCGGGCGTTGCGTACGATGAGCGGATGGACGCGGCGATCAGGCTGGTCGCGTCGAAGCGCGATGGCGATGGGCGATGGCCGCTTGAGGCTTGGTATCCAGGTGTGATGCCCGTGGAGATGGACGACGGCGAGGGCCGCCCCAGCCGATGGAATACGCTGCGGGCCCTGCGTGTATTTGGCTGGTTTCAGCGAGATCAGGCCGATTGAGGCTCGCGCAAGTCGCGATATCATCCTCGACGGTATGATCTGGGCCATCTGACACGTGCCCAGCGACAACGTGCCAACCCGCTGTCTTGGACTGACCGTCGTTTCCGCAAACATCAGCGGCGTTTGCGTGATTCGGCACGCTTCCCACAATCGTTTCGTTCAACACGCCGGCAGGCGGGCGCGCGGGGCGGGCACCGGCTCACAAAGAACCAGAAGACTTGCGGCTGAACGTGCCCGCCTCAATCCATTGAAGAGATCCTGGCGCTGCCGCGTCGATGGCGGCCTGGACAGATTGTAAGCTGTGGCGAATGATGTGCCACTCGATCGCTGACAGTACCACTAACGCAATCTGCTGAACCGTAAGATTCTGTTCGTAGGAGACCGTCTGGTCGCCGGTCAGGTAGACCTGGAGTCCCGCCTTTTCGGCAGCACGAAGAAGCTCACCGTTCTTCAAGCCCGACCAGCCCTGGTATCTCACAGTGAA
>JANRLE010000208.1:0-3891 GCA_033762895.1 Bryobacteraceae bacterium
ACAAGGCGTTCCCGATTCCAGCGTAGATGCGCCTCCCTCGCCGATCGGAACAAGCGATCTCGCCCTGCTGGATTTGGCGGAGTCCGAAGCAGACTCCAGGCCTTCGCCGCCTTTCGTGCTGCCCGGGATGGCGTGTGTCCGTCCGGCTAAATGTTCGCGCCGAAGGCCAACAGCCGGCCATCGCAATCCTTCACCACGAACTCGCGCGAGCGCCATGGCATGTTGGCAAGTCCGCGGGTGAATTCCACGCCGCGGGCCGCGTATTCGGCATACAGTGCGTCAGCATCTTCGACGAACACGTAGGCGTCCAGCAGTTCTTCCTGGTACTTCTCCGGATTGGCGGCGGGCGGCCCGGCGCAGCGGAAGTGAATCTCCTGCCGGTCGCGCGCCACAATGGCATAGACTGGCGGATCGTGCCACGTCCCCACACATTCGAAGCCCAGCTTTTCTGTGTAGTAGGCAAGCGTAGCGGGAATGTTCATCGTGAAGAACAGCGGTGCAATCTGGCGGACCATTTGCCAAGTCTACTGCAGATCCCGCTCGAACCAGCCCATATTCGATTCCGCCTGTGAGAAAATCAAAGCACCCCAACGGCCTGCCATAAAGCGCTTACCCGCCATCCCGTTCATGCTTCTGTTGTCCTCTCTCCTGTTGCAGGCGAGCCCGGCCAGGCTGATCGAACAGACACCTTGCGCAGCATCCGCTTGACCTCCGTTCGGACAGACCGGGCGCAAGTCCCTGATCGGATTCAAAACGCAGGTCCCGCCCGCGCGCTTCGCCCACGTCCCGCTGGAAGGCGCCGGCTTCAGGTCGCCAACCACGCACGTGTAGTGTCGCTCGCTCCGACAAGTCCGGATTCTGTTGCCATCGTGACCGGGAATCGCCTACGGTTGTCTCGGAGCGAATAGGGTTTGAGGCGGCTGTTTAGGGCCGCCTCCAGTCCCATAGGGCCGGGGGAGGGCGCCCCATTTCATGGCACTTACTTCTTCCTTTTGCGCTTGTGCGGGATCAACTCCGCTGGCGTTTGGTGGCTGAACGCCTGGTTTCGGTCACGCAGCAGTTCACTACGACCGCGCGCCCCCGCCCCGGCACGAACAGTGGGATCATCGGTGGTGGCCAGTAAAGGGGGATTCAACTATGCCGGTGCACAACACTGAGCGTCATCTCACTGGACGAATCGGCTGGCTTCGCGCGGCGGTATTAGGTGCGAATGATGGAATCGTTTCAACGGCCAGTCTGTTGCTCGGAGTAGCCGCGGCGCACTCCAGCCACAGCAACATCATGGTGGCAGGGACTGCCGGACTGGTGGCTGGGGCGATGTCTATGGCTGCCGGTGAGTATGTGTCTGTCTACTCCCAGGCGGACACCGAGGGAGCGGACCTCGCGCGTGAGCGAAAGGAACACAAAACAGACGGCGACTACGAGCACAAGGAACTGGCGGCAATCTACGTCACTCGCGGGCTCGATCCCGATCTGGCGGTGAGGGTAGCCGAACAACTGATGGCACATGACGCGATCGGCACACATGCCCGGGACGAACTTGGCATCACCGACACGCTGAGTGCGAGGCCGATCCAGGCGGCGTTGGTATCAGCAGGCAGCTTCGCCGTTGGAGCCGCCCTGCCACTACTGGTCGCCGCCGTTGTTTCAGAGGCACGCATCAGTCTTCTGGTCGCCGGCACTTCACTGGCATTCCTCGCCATGCTGGGGGGTGTAGCCGCGCATGTGGGCGGAGCAAACGTGAAAGTGGGCGCGATCCGAGTCTTGTTCTGGGGCGCCTTGGCCATGGCGGCGACATTCGGTGTGGGGGCGGTGTTCGGAACCATTGTATGAGACTCGCAACGGCTTGGCCGAATCCGCGTCCGCCTTCGGATCGACTGCGGTTGGTCAACCGAAACGGGGTCCCATTGGTCTTCTGATCACATTCGATTCCGCTTGTGAGAAAATCAAGTCACCGCAACGGCCTGCCATGAAGCGCTTACCCGCAATTCCGTCCATCCTTCTTCTGTCGCCTCTATTCCTGCAGGCGGGCCCGCCCAGACTGATCGAACAGACATGCACCGGCTGCCACAACCAGAAGACCTCGATGGGCGGGCTGGACCTGACGACGCTACCCTTCCACCTGTCCGACCGCTCCAACCGGGACCGCTGGATTCGCATCCACGATCGCATTGAGAAGGGCGAAATGCCACCCAAAGATGGCGTCGCACTGCCACCCGCTCGGCGAGCGGCGATGGTGAAGGAACTGGCGGGGCTGCTGCACGAAGCCGATCGCGCCGAGGTGGCCAGGCAGGGGCGCGGCCCGATGCGGCGGTTAAATCGCGACGAGTACGAGCAGAATCTGCGCGACCTTCTGCAGCTTCCGCACCTGGACATCCGCGACATGCTGCCCGAGGATCGCGAGGCGCATCATTTCAGCAAAGTCTCCGAGACGCTCGATATGTCGCGGGTGCAGCTTACGGCGTACCTGGACGCCAGCGAAGCGGCGCTGCAACAGGCGATGGCGCGCTCGGCCGGGCCGCCCGCGGTCACCACGTTTCGCGCGCCGGGAATCAGGCTCTTTCCAGGACTTCGCAGCACCGGCGGCCGCGAATCAATGTTCTTTATCAAGGACAATCAGGGCATCAACGTGGAGAGCGAGCGGGCCAAGCCGATGAGCCCTGAAATCGAGGCGGACCCGTCGGTGGAGATGGGGCTGTTCCGCTCGCCGGGCTGGCCCTACGGCGCATTCCCGAGAGGCTTCGCGGCAAAACATGCGGGCGAGTACCGGGTGCGATTCCACGCCAGGGCCGTGCTCCAGCATCCCGGCTTCCGGCTGACGCAGGCGGGGCGGGCCGTGCCGATGACTTTCCGCTCGCGCCGTCCCACCAACCACGACATTGCCGAAGATGTGAAGTCCACGGGCGGCATCATTGAAATTCTGGAACCCCGCGTCTATGAAACCACCGTGCTGCTGGGGGCCGGACAGACCGTGGAATACGGACTGCTCGGTTTGCCGGTGCCGCAGGTGGATGCCTTCCCCAGCAAGCCTGGAAGCTATCGCTACCCGCCGTTTCCACCGGGCGGGCAGCCGGGCGTGGCGTTTCTTTGGCTGGAGATTGAGGGGCCCATCGCAGGGCCAGCGTGGCCTCCGGCCAGTCATCGCGTGCTGTTCGACGACATGGGAATCGCGCCCGCGCCCAGCCGGCCAAAGGAAGAGGCCAGCCGGCTGCTGCGGCGATTCATCGGGCTGGCCGCGCGAGGGCCGGCGCCGGAAGAAGCGGTAAAGAAATTCGAACGGCTGGTGTTTGCGCGGCTCGACCGGAATGAACCTTTCGCCGAAGCGATGCTGGCCGGCTATCAGGCCTTTCTCTGTTCCGGACTGTTCCTCTACCTGCACGAACCTGGGGACCAGTTCGCCATCGCGGGGCGGCTTTCGCACTTTCTCACTAACACACGGCCCGATGCGGATCTGATGCGGCTGGCGCGCGAGGGCCGCCTTGGCAACGCCGAGCTGCTGCGTGAACAAACAAAGCGGCTCATCGCCAGCACGGGGTTCGAACGGTTTGTCGACAGCTTCACCGGCTACTGGCTGGACCTGCGGCATCTGCGGCGCGAGGATCCGGACATACGCCTCTATCCGGAGTACCGGCTGGACGAGTATCTGGTGGATTCCATGGAACGCGAGACACGGGAGTTTTTCACCGCGATGGTGCGCGAAAACCTCCCGGTCCGCTCGCTGGTGGATGCGGATTTTGTGTTTGCCAATGACCGGCTGGCCCGCCACTATGAACTTCCACCGGTGAACGGATCAGCACTGCGGCGAGTGATGCTGCCAAAGGAAAGCCCGCGGGGAGGATTGCTGACGCAGGGAGCGATACTCAAGGTCACGGCGAACGGCACGGCAACCTC
>JANRLE010000209.1:0-14697 GCA_033762895.1 Bryobacteraceae bacterium
CAGATTCGAATGCCCGTCCTCGACATCCAGGCCATCCGCGACATCCTGCCCCACCGCTACCCGATGCTGCTGGTGGACCGCATCCTTGAGCTCGAACCCGAGCGCATCGTCGGCATCAAAAACGTCACTGTGAACGAACCCTTCTTTATGGGCCACTTCCCCGAATTCCCGGTCATGCCCGGGGTGCTCATCGTGGAAGCGATGGCCCAGGTGGCCGGCGTCCTGGTGCTCAAGGAAATCCCCAACGCGAAAAGTAAACTGGTGCTGCTCGCCTCCATCGAAGAAGCCAAGTTCCGCCGCCCCGTGGTGCCCGGCGATCAGCTCCGCATCGAAATGAAAGTGATCCGCAAGAAGGCGAGCGTCGCCAAGATGGCGGGCGTGGCCACGGTGGATGGCAACGTGGTGGCCGAAGCCACCGTGATGTGCAAACTCGCCGACCGCGAGCAGGCGCCCCCAGCGGAGTCCTAGGCCGCAATGCCCATCCATCCCACCGCAATCGCCGATCCTGCCGCGCGGATCGCCGAAAGCGCCATCATTGGCCCCTACTGCGTCATCGGGCCTGAGGTCACCATCGGCGAACGCACCCGCCTGATGGCCCACATCTTCGCCGAAGGCCCACTGGTAATTGGCGACGACAACGTCTTTTATCCGTACACCACCGTGGGCGTGGCTCCCCAGGATCTGAAATACCGGGGTGAAAAGTCCGAAACCCGCATTGGCCATCGCAACCGCATCCGCGAATTCGCCACCATTCACCGCGGCACCGAAGGCGGCGGCATGCTCACTTCCATTGGCGATGACAACCTGCTGATGGCCTACGTCCACATCGCACACGACGTGCACATCGGCAGCCACTGCGTGTTAGGCCACGCCGCCACCATCGGCGGCCACGTGGAAGTGGGTGACTGGTCGGTCATCAGCGCTTCCACCGGACTGCACCAGTTCTGCCGCGTGGGCCGCCATGCCATCATCGGCGGCTACTCCGTCATCACGCAGGACATCATGCCCTTCTCCAACACCACCACGCCGCGCGAGGCCCGCAGCTTCGGCGCCAACAAAGTGGGGCTCGAACGGCGGGGCTTTCCGGCTGAGACCATCGACGCGCTGCACAAGGCCTTCCGGCTGTTGACGCGCGCCGGGTTGAACACCACCCAGGCCATCGAACGCATCCGCGAGGAAGTGCCCGCCTGCGCCGAAGTGGACGAACTCATCGAGTTCATTCAATCCTCCGGGCGTGGCGTGATCAAGTGAAGTACGGGCTCATCGCGGGCAACGGCCGGTTCCCGATTCTGGCTCTCGAAGAAGCCCGCAAGCTGGGCCATCAGGCGATTGCCTTCGGCATCCGCGAAGAGGCTTCCAAGGAAATCGAAGCGCTGGCTTCAAAGACGCACTGGATTTCCATCGGCCAGCTTGGCCGCCTCATTGACCTGCTGAAGGAAGAAGGCGTCACCGAGCTCATCATGACCGGCCAGGTGAAGCACGTGCAGATCTTCAGCGGCATTCAGCCTGATTGGCGGCTGGCGAAACTGCTGTTCCGTCTGGCGGCGAAGAATACCGACTCGTTGATCGGCGGCGTGGTGGAGGAACTGGAAAAGGAAGGCATCCATCTGCGTGATTCCACCTTCCTGTTGAAGCCGCTGCTGGCTGCCGAAGGCGTGATGAGCAGGCGCAAACCCTCCCGGGAGGAGGAGACCGACATCGCCTACGGCCGCCGTGTCGCCAACGCGCTTTCGGCGTTCGACGTGGGCCAAAGCGTCGCCATCGCCGAACGCGCCTGCCTGGCCGTGGAGGCGATGGAAGGCACCGATGAAATGCTGCGCCGCGCGGCGGGCCTCGCCAACGGCCGCCCCATTCGCCTGGTAAAGGCTTCGCGCCGCCGCCAGCATATGCTGTTCGACGTTCCCGTTGCCGGTCCGCGCACCATTGAAGTGATGCGCGAAACCGGCGCCACCGCGCTGGCCGTCGACGCCGGGCGCACGCTGCTCATCGACCGTGAGGAGATGTTGGCCGCGGCCAACGCCGCCGGCATCGCGATCGCCGGATACAAGCCCGAGGAGGAAAGCAAATCATGACGCGCGTTGCCGTCGTCGGCGTGGGCAATTTCGGAAAAAACCACCTGCGTGTCGTAAAAGAGTCGGACCGCGCCACGCTCGCCGGCCTTGTCGATATCGATCAGGCGCGCGCCCTCACGGCCGCCAGTGAGTACGACTGCCGCGTGTTCCCCACGCTTGAATCGCTGCGCGGAGCCGTGGATGCGGCCATCGTCGCCACCCCCACCAACACGCATGCCGAAGTGGGCTGCGCGTTGCTTTCAACCGGCATCGATGTGCTGGTGGAAAAGCCGATCGCCGGGGACATGGAAGGCGCCCGCGGCCTGCAGGAGGCCGCAGCCGGCCGTATCCTCATGGTCGGCCACCTGGAACGGTTCAACCCCGCCATCCTCGCCCTGCGCAAGATAATCACAACGCCGCTGTTTTTCGAGATTCACCGCATGAGCGCCTTCTCGCCCCGCTCGCTCGACGTGGACGTGGTCCTTGACCTGATGGTCCACGACATCGACCTGGTGCTTGATTTCACTGGCGCCATGCCCGAAGAAATTCGCGCCGCCGGAGTGCGGATCCTCTCAGACAAAGTGGATATCGCCAACGCCCGGCTCGCCTTCCCCAACGGCTGCATCGCCAATCTCACCGCCAGCCGCGTCTCAACGGAGAAGATCCGTAAGATGCGTCTTTTCCAGCCGCACCAGTACATCTCAGTGGATTACAGCCGGCAGGAGGGAATGGCGATTTCCGTGGGCGAGAACCGGCAGATCGGATTTCAGCCGTTGGCATCCGATAAACGCGAACCGCTGAAAGCCCAGTTCGATGCGTTCCTGGATGCGGTGGAGACGCGCGCAAAGCCCGCCATCGGCGCGCCGGAAGCCGCCCGCACTCTGGAAGTCTCGCTCGACATTCTTGGTAAAATTGAAGCGCACGCAAGAATTGTCGCCGAGACCTTGGGGTTGGGCTGAAGGCAGATGCCTGCTCCGGAACTGGAACTTTTCCACAAACTCGAGACCGCCACGGACCGCGGCCGGCAATGGCGCTCCCGCCTCGCTTCGCTGGGGCTGCATGCGGTGGCGCTCTGGTTTCTTCTCAACACGGACTTCGCCTACACGCCCCCGCCACCCAGAAGCTTTCCCCAAATCACCAGCCGCAGGGTGACGCCGCTGGTGGCCCCGCCGCCCGAGGTGATCCGCGAGTTGACGCAGAAAGCGCCCAACACCAAAGCGGTGGCCAAGGAGATTGACCTCGCCGGGCTGCTTCCCAAGCCGGAGGTGAAAGCGCCGCCCGCCAAGGCCGCCCTCTCCCCGCGGCCCGCCCCCGGCCCTCCGCAGGCGCCATCGTTGCCATCGGCGCCCAGGATTGAACCCACTCCATCTCCCGTCGCGCAGCTTCCACCGCCGGGCGCCGGTAACAGCACCCTTCCGCCGCCGCCAGCGCCTGATCCGCCGCCGCAACAAAAGCCGAAGATTATGTTTGAGAGTATCGCCGGCAGCGGCGCCGGCACGGGCAACACGCAGGGCGCGCGCACGCCAGCCAATATCCAGCTCACCGTGCCCAAAGGGACCGTGGACGAAGCTGCCTCCTCGGTGGCCCGCAACCGCGCGGGAGGAGTGGTGGTGGGAGACAACCTGGAGCCGCCCGGTCTTGGCCAAAGCATGTCCCAGGTCCCCACGCCCGGCAAGATGGGCAGCGCCCTGGAACTGCTCAGCGATCCGCAGGGCGCCGACTTCCGCCCCTACCTCATCCGCGTGCTCACCGCCGTGCGCCGCAACTGGTTCGCGGTGATTCCCGAAAGCGCGCGATTGGGACAGCGCCGCGGGCGCGTGGTGATTCAGTTCGCCATCAGCCGCAACGGTGGAGTGCCGAAGCTGGTGATCGCCTCGCCCTCGGGGGCAGAGCCGCTCGATCGCGCCGCTGTGGCGGGAATCAGCGCGTCTAATCCGTTCCCTCCCCTGCCTCCCGAGTTCCGCGGCGACCAGATCCGCGTGTCGCTCTCCTTCGTCTACAACCAACAATGAAGCTGCGACTGGATCCCTGGCCGGCCGACTACGAGGCGCCGATTCAAATCGACGAGTCCGCGCCGCCCACCAGCTTTCACGTCAACGCCGCGGTGGAGACCACAAACTGGCGCGCGATTCCCGCCGGCGCCGCCGAGCCCCGCCCCTGCCGCTTTGTGGATGGAGTGCGGCGCGTGGAAGCTCGCGTCCTTGCCGATCACGACGGCGCGCTGGTGCACGGCCTGTTTGGATCGCTCGCCGCCGGTGCGGTCGCCGCCGGCGCGGACCGCGCGGCGTTTGATTTCGTTGACGTCGAGCGCTACCTGATTCTGGGCAGCGGCCAGCAGCGCGACGCCTCGCCATGCGCCACGATTCACTTCGCCGCGCGGTCGATGCCTGAGAACACGCCCAACGCGGTACTGGGGGAGTTACAAAGCCTGATGCGCGCGGCCGAATCGCGGGCGGCTGAACGCGCGGCGGCGCAGGGTTATGTATTCGTCGACGGGCTGAGTTACCGCTCCACTAGCGGGCAGAACGTGGTGGGGGTGATTAAACGCATCTTCGAAACCTACCTGCCCCCTGCGCAATTCAACCTGGTGGAAAGCCTCACCCCGGGGCAGCGCACGCCGCTCTTCACCATCGAGGACGGACATTTCGACCGGTATTCCTGCTTCCTGCGCCTGTCTGCGCCCCGCGCGGTGGATCATCCGCTGACGGGCATCGTAAGAATCGAAATCGGAGCGGCCATTGGAGTGGACCGCGGCGTGGCGCTGGCCAGCTTCGCCGCCGCCACGCTGCCCCGCTTCGCCTCAACCACCGCTCGCGATCCAAGGGCGCCGCAGAACCTGCTGCCCATCGGAGCCCTGGAATCGGAGATGCGCCGCAGACTGGGGGACCCGGTCACCATCCGCCGCGCCATCGAGCGTTTGCTGCACACCACCGCGGCATAGCCGGATCCCTCAGTTCTTGCCGGTCACTTCCTTGGCGGCCGTCTTCACACCCCTGCCGATCGCCTTTGCCCCCCGGACGGTGCGCTTTGCGCCTTCCTTGCTGACATCGGCCGTCTTGTCGGCTGCGGTCACGGCGCCCTCTTTCGTTTTGTCCGCGGCGACAACGGCGCCGTCCTTGGTCTTGTCCGCGGCAACGACCGCGCCCTTCTTGACCTTGCCCGCGGCGGTAACGGTGCCGTCCTTCACGCCAGAGGCGGCCTCCACGGCGCCGTCCTTCACCTTCTTGCCGGCCGGTTTCTCATCGGCGGCGAACATGACGCCAACCGCCAGGCTGAGCGAAACGAGTATGGTTCGATGCATTTCCAATTACCTCTCAAAGATTGTAGATGTGTCCCGGCGGGTTTCGGCAACAGTCCGGGCGATTAATTTTCGTTCAGCCGATGCCGGAGCACACGGCGTCCGTCCATGTGGAACCCGCCGCCCAGCACAATGCTGATGGCTTCGCTGTAGATCCGGTGCTCCTCGCGCAGAATCCGTTCCGACAACGTTTCCACCGAGTCATCATCCATCACCGGCACCACCGCCTGCTCTACAATCGGGCCCGCATCCAGATGTTCATCCACAAAATGCACCGTGCAGCCGGAATACTTCACCCCGTGCGCCAGCGCCTGATGCTGCGCGTCGAGTCCGGGAAAAGCCGGCAGAAGCGAGGGGTGGATGTTCAGGATCTTCATCGGCCAGGCGCGGATAAATGTGGCGCTGAGCAGGCGCATGTAGCCAGCCAGGCAGATCAGGTCCGGCTGGTGCTTCTCCAACTCGGCCAGAAGCAGGCGATCGTAACTTTCGCGATCCATGCCACGGGAAGGGATGGCCACTCCGTTCAATCCGAGCTCGCGCGCGGTGGCCAGCCCGGGGGCATCGGCACGATTGGAAATCACCACCTCGATCCGCGCATCAAGTTTGCCGTTGGCGATGTTGGCGGCGATGGCGCGGAAGTTCGAACCGCGCCCGGACAGCAGGATCGCCAGCCGCTTCACTGGTAGATCACCCGTTCGCCCGTCGCCTGTTTCACAATCCGGCCGATGCGGTACCAGGGCTCCTTCAGCCGGTCCAGCAACCGCGTGGCCGCCGCCAATTGCGCCGGCGCCACCACCAGTATCATGCCGATGCCCGTGTTGAGCGTGCGCCGGTAGTCGGCATCCCCCATGTTGCCAATGCGCTTCAGCAGGGAGAAAACGGGCAGTTCCGGCCATGTGGAGGGATCCACTTCGGCCGCCAGTCCCTTGCCCAGAACCCGGGGCAGATTATCGGTGATGCCGCCCCCGGTGATGTGCGCGGCGCCCTTGAGGACGCCTGCTTTGTGCAGGGCCTGAATCGGCGCGCGATAGCTGCGATGCACCTTCAGCAGTTCCTGGCCCACCGTGCAGCCCAGTTCCTTCACGCGAGTCTTCACCGTGTAGCCGGAAACGTCAAACAGCAGCTTCCGCGCCAGCGAATAACCGTTGGTGTGCAGGCCAGTGGAAGGCAGGCCCAGAAGGACGTCGCCGTTGCGGATGGCCGAGCCGGTGATCAGCCGCTTGCGCTCCACGGCGCCGATGATGCAGCCGGCAATGTCGTAGTCCCCTTCCCCGTAAACGCCCGGCATTTCCGCCGTCTCACCGCCGATCAGCACACACGCATTCTCCTGGCAGGCCCT
Organism: Bryobacteraceae bacterium; assembly: GCA_033762895.1. Lineage (GTDB taxonomy): Bacteria > Acidobacteriota > Terriglobia > Bryobacterales > Bryobacteraceae > CADEFT01. Next base: position 6,689 of record JANRLE010000209.1, read on the forward strand.
GGCCATGCCGGCGATGACGTCGCGGCCCACTTTCGCGTTGAGCTTGCCGGTGGCGAAATAATCGAGAAAAAACAGCGGCGATGCGCCCTGCACCATGATGTCGTTGACGCAGTGATTCACCAGGTCCTGACCGATGGTGTCGTGTTTGCGCGCCAGGCACGCCACCTTCACCTTCGTGCCCGCTCCGTCGATGGAACTGACCAGCACCGGGTCTTTCCAGCCTTTCAAATGAAACCCGCCGCCGAAGCTGCCGATTCCGGTGAGCACCCCGCCGGTGAAGGTCGCCCCCGCCAGCGGTTTGATGAAGCCGACAAGTTTATCGGCTTCGCTGATATTGACCCCGGCGTCCTTGTACGAAATTCGCTTCTTTTCCTGCATCGCGTGAATCTCTTATGATCGCCTATCCTGGAAGACGATGCTCACCCGGCGATCTCTTCTAACGGCGCTGTGCGCCGCGCCTTTCGCACAGGCGGCTGCCAGGCAGTGGACGCTCGGCGCAAACACGGCGGTGGAGGGCTACAGCCTCACCGATGCCATCCGCCTCATCCGGGAAACCGGATTCCCGGCCATCGAGATTCACCCGATGGGCCGGCCGGAGCCTACGCCCGGCAAGTTTCCTGGATTCGAATTCGACAAGCTCAGCGCCAGCGCGCGCAGGGCGATTCGCAAACAGCTTTCGGCCTTTCGCGTGGTGACCGCGCACCTGCCCTACACGGGTCTGGATCACATGGCCGAAGATGCGGGCATACGCCACGCCTCGCGCCGCACGGTGGAGATCGCCATGGAAGGCGCTGCTTTCTTCGGCGCCGCGAGGGCTGTGCTGCACGCGCAGCCCATCCCGGAAGAACAACTGGCGGCGCGCTGGCAGGAGTACATGGAGTTGTACGGGAAGTGGGCCGATAAGGCCAGGTCCCTGGGCTTTGAGATCGCCATGGAGACCGGCTATCCCCGTTCTATCGCCGGCTACGTGAAGATGATTCAGCAGGTGAATCACCCGTCCTTCGGCGCAACGATCGACGTGGGACACCAGGCGCGTTATGCCGAGTTGACGGCCCGCGTCAAGCCGGAGCAGCGCTCCACACCCGAAGCCATCCGCGCCTACAATGACACCACCATTGAGATCGTTGAGCGGCTGGCCAGGAAGGTGCTGCACCTGCACGTGCACGACATCGACCCCAACACATGGCAGGAGCACAAGCCGATGGTGCACGGATTTGTCGACTACGGGCGTTTGTTCGCCACGCTGCGCAAAGTGGATTACCGGGGCATCCTGATGTTTGAGATCGGCGGGCCGGCCTCGGAAATGCGGCGCTATCTCACTGAGGGCAAAGCGAAGCTGGCGCTGCTCTAGTGGCCTTCGGCTTCGAGGAACCGTTCGACTTCGATGGCCGCCATGCATCCGGCGCCTGATGCCGTGATGGCCTGGCGATAGACGCGGTCCTGCACGTCGCCGGCGTGGAAGACTCCCTCCACGCTGGTGCGTGCTCCGCCTTTTGAGAGGATGTAGCCGTCCGGATCCAGATCCATCTGGCCCTTGAACACCTTGGTGTTGGGGATGTGGCCGATGGCGACAAACAACCCGTCCACATCGCGATCCTGTGTTTCACCTGTCCTGGTGTTGCGCAGCTTCACGCCGGTAACCAGCCCCTTGGCCGGATCGTAAACTTCGTCGATCACCGTGTTGGTGAGGAACGTGATCTTGGGGTTGGCCTGCGCACGGTCCAGCATGATCTTGGATGCGCGGAATTCATCTCTGCGGTGCACCAGCGTCACGTCGCGGCCGAAACGGGTAAGGAAGATGGCTTCTTCCATCGCCGAATCGCCGCCCCCGGCCACCATAATGCGCTTGTCCCGGAAGAAGAACCCGTCGCAGGTGGCGCAGGAACTCACGCCCTTTCCGATGAGCTTGGATTCAGAATCGAGCCCCAGCCAGCGGGCTGAGGCGCCGGTGGCGATGATGAGCGTGCGGGTTTCAATCCACTCGCCTTCCACGCTGAGCCGGAACGGACGCTTCGAAAGATCGGCTTCAATCACCGAACCATCCTGATATTCGGCCCCGAAATGCCTGGCCTGCTCCTTCATTCTTTCCACCAGCACCGGCCCGTCGACGCCTTCCGGAAAGCCAGGGAAATTTTCGACCAGCGAGGTGATGGAAAGCTGGCCGCCGGGCTCATGTCCGGAGATCACCAGCGGCTTCAGATTCGCGCGGGCAGCATAGATGGCGGCGGTGTTGCCCGCGCAGCCGGATCCGAGAATGACGACGTTACGCATGAATTTTTCATGCTAGCACGCGGGCGCGGGAAATCCGCCGCGATTTCGTCCGGCTGTGAGGACGGCGCGTACTTCGGCGGCGAGCCTCGCCACCACCGCAGGTTGCCGCTCCAGCAGGTTCGCGGACTCGAGCGGATCAGCCTTCAGATTGTAGAGCGCCACCGGCTTGCCATCCATCGCCATCAGCTTCCACTCGCCGCTGCGCAGCGCTTCGGTGGCGTATGGTTTGGGCTTGGGGTAGTGGCGCTGCAGGGTCTTGTAGATGTCGATCTGCCAGAACAGCGCAGTACGGGCCGATTGGGGCGCCAGCAGGTTCTCTCCGTCATTTGCCGGCGCCTTGATTGCGGCGGCCGCGCAGAAGGTGGGCAGCACGTCGCAGTGATGGGCAATCCGCCCGCTGAGGGCGCCCTTCGCCACCCGGCCCGGAAATGAGAGGATGCCGGGGACGCGGATGCCTCCCTCGTGCAAATCGGTCTTGCCCCCGCGATAGGGTCCGATGTTTGCTTCCCACGCCCCGCCGTTGTCAGAGGTGAACAGGATCATGGTGTTCTCGCGCAGGCCGCGCTCGTCGAGCGCCCGCAGAATGCGCCCCACCTGGTGGTCCATGTGCATCACCATCGAGCGGTAGCATTTCTGATCGTAGGAGATGCCGGCCGCCGCGGCCTTGCTCCAGAAAGGCTCCGGCGCGGGTTCATAGGGAGCGTGCGGCGCCAGGAACCAGACGTTCAGAAAAAACGGGCGGCGCTGGTTGTGGAATTCACCGATCAGCCGCGTGGCCTCATCCCCGTTGGTGTCTTCAAAGTGGCGGTGGTAGTAGGGATGGGTGGCGGGAATGTTCTGTTCATCCCGGATCAGGCATGTGCCGCCCCGGCGGAACAGGATGCGGTCCCGGCCCATCTCCCCGCGCAGCGGCTGCTCTTCGTTCTGGCACTGGTAATGGTGGAACCCGTGCTGATGCGGGCCGGGGATGGAGGCGGCACGGTTGCGAATATGTTTCTGATGCAGACCACCGAGGTGCCACTTCCCCACGTGTGCCGTGGCGTAGCCGGCTTGCTGAAGCAGCCCGGGCAGCGTGGTGGTGCGGGGAAGGTGAGCTTCGTCATCGGAGAACGCTTTGCGGATGTCGAAGCGGATGGGGTAGCGGCCGGTGAGGATCGCCGCCCGGGAGGGCGAACAGACGGCCGAGGCCGAGTAGAAGTTTTCGAACCTCGTCCCGCTGGCGGCCAAAGCGTCGAGATTCGGGGTTTCAAGGGCGGTGTTGCCGTAGCAGGAAGGATCTCCCCAGCCCATGTCGTCGGCGAGGAGACGGACAAGGTTCGGACGGGCGGCGGCGGAGGCGGCGATCGTTTTCAACAGGCGGCGGCGGGTCATCTTCAAAAAGGTAACAGAGGCTGGAACCCGGCGCCGGGATCGCGTAGTCTAAGGACCAGGAGGGTCCATGTCTCGACTACGGGGGAGTATCTTTGTCCTGCTTCTGGCGGGAACGGTTTGGGCACAGGTTCCAGCGGACCGGCTGCCCGTGAAACGCGTGGTTCTATACAAGAACGGCGTAGGTTACTTTGAGCATCTCGGCAGGGTAACCGGTAGACAGGATGTGGCGGTTTCGTTCACGCCCGGTCAGTTGAATGACGTATTGAAAGTCATTGACGGTATTGGATCTGAATGGGGGACGGATCACCGGTGTGGAGTACGGATCTTCGATTCCCGTGCAGAGACAGCTTGGCGGCCTGCAACTGCCGCAGGGAGAAAAAAGTTCGCTCACCGAGTTTCTTGGCGCGCTGCGCGGGGCGAAGTTGGAGGTGCGCAGCGGCACAAACGTAATTGCGGGCCGGCTGCTCAGCGTGGAAAGGAAAACGCGGATCTCAGGTGGCACCACGCTGGAGGTGGACTATCTGGCCCTGCTCACCGATGCGGGCGACGTGCGAACAACCGAGCTTTCGCCGCAGTTTTCCGTGCGCCTGCTGGAGAAGGGCCTCTCGGGAAAGGTGGACCGCTTTCTGGACTCAGTGTCGTCGGCGCGGGAACCGGACCTGCGGCGAATGGTGGTTTCCGCGGATGGGACAGGGGACCGGTCCATCTTTGTCAGCTATATCAGTGAGGTGCCGGTTTGGAAGAGCACTTACCGGATCGTGTTGGATTCGAAATCCGGCCCGGGTCTGCTACAGGGCTGGGCGATTGTGGATAACACCGTTGGGCAGGATTGGGAGAAGGTGGAGTTATCGCTGGTCGCCGGAGCGCCCCAGTCGTTCATCCAGAATCTTTCCCAACCGTACTATTCGCGGCGGCCGGTAGTGCCGCTGCCGGAAGCATTTGCCGCAGCGCCGCAGACGTTTGAGGCGACGGTGGCGTTGGGGCGGGCGCGGCTGGCCGGTACGGTGGCGGACCCCTTCGGCAATGGAGTCGGCGGAGCATCAGTAAAGGCCCTGGACGCCACCGGGACAGTGGTGGGTGCATCCACCACAGGCCCAACGGGCGCCTACTCCCTCGACTTTCTGCCGGAGGGGTCGCTGCGGCTGGAGATTACTGCCCCAGGCTTTCATAAGTCCGTGATTCCTGATGCCGTTGCTTCTCTTGGCGGGGCCAGGCAGGATGCGCGATTGAATGTCGGCAGCGTATCGGAGACGGTAACCGTTCAAGCATCGGCCCCGAGCCTGGAGGCGGCCGCGAGCAGCGTCGCGCTTCCCCTCAGCACCGGCAGCGGCAGAAACCTTGGTGGCGGCGCAAGAGTCCCGAAGGCGAAACAGCAGTCCGACACCCGGGGAAATAGCGCCCCATCTGAAGCGCGCGCCAGATTGCAGGCCGCCGCCAGCGGAGGCGACCTCGGCGACCTGTTCGAGTATAAGTTGAAACAGCCGATCACCATCGGCAAGAACCGTTCGGCGCTGGTACCCATCGTCCAATCGGGCATCCCGGCGGAAAAGGTCTCCATCTGGAACGAATCTTCGGGAGTCCGCCGTCCAATGCGCGCGCTGTGGCTCACGAACTCAACAGGCCTCACCCTGGACGGCGGCAGCTTCAGCGTGATCGAACAGGAGACCTTTGCCGGCGAAGGGATCTTTGAGCCAATCCGGCCCGGCGAGAAGCGCCTGGTTTCCTTCGCCGTGGATCTGGCGTTGACGCCCGGATCCACCACCGATGAGGAGCGGCAGCGCGTCTCCCGGTGCCGTGTCAGCCGCGGCGTGATGACACAGCACAGCGAGTTCCGCCAGAAGAAAACTTACACCTTCCGCAATCAGGATTCATCGCCGCGCACGGTGATCGTGGAACATCCGGTGCGCACGGGCTACGAACTGCGCAGCGCCGTGCAGCCGGACGAAACCACGGCGGGGTTCATGCGCTTCCGTATGAAGGTGGACCCGAAGCAGACCGCTTCGCTCGTGGTGGAGGAGGCTCTGCCGTCGGAAACGGTGGTGCAGATTTCCGATATCACCAGCGATCAGGTGGCACTGTTCATTCGTGAGAAATCGATCGACGGATCGATCGAGGCGGCGCTGCGGCCGGTACTCGCGCAGAAAAGCGTGATCGCCGGGCTTCTATCCAGAGACAGCGGCCTCGATGAGGAGCAGAGCAACATCTTCGAGGACCAGCAGCGCCTTCGGGAAAATATGAAGGCGTTGAAGGGCTCAGCCGAGGAGAAGGCGTTGCTGCAACGCTACACCCAGCAGTTGAACGAACAGGAGACGCGGCTGGAGGCGATTCAGAAGGAAAAGCGCGCACTGGAGGCCCAATTGGCGGCCGCACACGCAGAACTGCGGCGGACCATTGAGCAGCTCTCCTATGATGTGAAGCTGTAATCAGACAACGATCTTGTAGGCGATAAACGCGCCCACGTACGCCAGCACGCTCATATAGGTAAACTGAACCACCGGCCACTTCCACCCGCCGGTTTCGCGCCTCACCACCGCCAGCGTGGACATACATTGCATGGCGAAGGCGAAGAAGATCAGCAGCGCCACCGCGCCGCCCATCGAAAGATCCTGCTGCAGCGCCTTCTGCAGGCTGGTGGATTCCTCGCCTTCCGCCTCAATGCCATAGATGGTGCCCAGCGTGCCGACGATCACCTCGCGCGCGGCCAGCGACGTCAGCAGTCCGATGCCGATTTTCCAGTTGAATCCCAGCGGCTCAATCAGCGGCTCCACAGTGCGCCCCAGCGTTCCGGCCAGGCTGTCCTCAATCGGTGGCGCCTTGCCATCCTTCAACGGAAGATGAGCCAGGAACCAGAGCGCGATGGCCACCACCAGGATCACGGTTCCTGCCCGCTTCAGAAACGCCATGGCGCGATCGAGCAGCCGCAGGCCCAGCGTGCGCAGCGTGGGCCAGCGGTAGGGCGGCATCTCCATCAGAAACGGCGTACGGTCGCTCTTGAGGATGGACGACTTCAACATGCGCGCCGTGATCACGGCGGCGGCGAAGCCCAGCACATACAGCCCCAGCATCGCCGCCGCGCGCGTCCCCAGCAGCGGGCCCAGCAGCGCGCGTTCCGGGATGAAGGCCGCGATGATCAGCGTATAAACCGGCAGCCGCGCCGAGCAGGTCATAAACGGCGCGATCAGTATGGTGGCGATGCGGTCCCGCTTGTTCTCTATGGTGCGCGTGGCCATGATGGCCGGCACCGCGCAGGCATAGGCGCTCAGCAGCGGGATGAAGGACTTACCCTGCAGCCCCACGCGGGCCATCGTGCGGTCGGCAATCAGCGCCGCGCGGGCCAGGTATCCGGAATCCTCCAGCACGCCAATAAACAGAAACAGCAGCAGGATCTGCGGCAGGAACACGATCACTGAGCCGACCCCGCCCCACACGCCTTCAATCAGCAGGTCGCGCCACCACACATCGGGCAGCGCCTTGCCCAGCCATGCCCCCGAGTTGGCTACCAGTGCCTCCACACCATCCATCAACGGCTGGGCTCCGGAGAAAATGGCCTGAAACACCAGAATCACCACCGCCAGAAACACCAGCGGCCCCATTGCCGGATGAAGGAAAACGCTGTCCAGCCGCCGCGTCCACACGGGCGGCGCCGGGGGGCGGTAGTCGGCCTTGCCACTCACTTGCGCCGACCATTGCCGGCAGCGGGGCACATCCTGCAGGATCGGAAGCTCCACGGGCTTGGGCACGGCGAACTGGCCGTCCAGAAAATTGCGTACGCTGTCGACGCCTTCGTTCTTCGCCGCCGAGATAAGCGTGACCGGCACGCCCAGGTGCGTGGCCAGCTCTTCGGTATCCACTGATCCGCCACGGCTGTGCAGGTCGTCCGCCATGTTCAGAACCACCAGCGTGGGAATGCCCGTAGCCAGCACAGGGGCGGCCAGCATCAGGTGGCGGCCGAGGTTGGTGGAATCGAGAATCAGCAACACCGCATCGGGGCGGCGCAGGCCGGGGATGTCTCCACGAAGCGCATCGCGCGTTACGCGCTCATCTTCAGAACGCGGCTCCAGGCTGTAGACACCCGGAAGATCGATCAGGTCAACATCGCGGCCATTCGGCAGGCGCGCCACACCTGCGCGATGCTCCACCGTCACGCCGGGAAAGTTGGCCACCTTCTGGCGCAGACCCGTCAGCAGGTTGAACAGGGTGGACTTGCCGGCATTGGGCGGCCCCACGATGGCAACGGTCTTGCGAAAGCCGGTGACCACAGGCGCGGAAGCAACGGCTGCCGTGGATGGTCCGTGGCCGCAGTCGCTCATGGAAGACTACTCCTCGGCGAAGCGGACGGACAGGTGCCGCGCGGTTTCGCGGCGTAA
>JANRLE010000210.1:0-5472 GCA_033762895.1 Bryobacteraceae bacterium
ATGCGGGCTCCCATCGGAATCTCCTCCCCTTTCAGCCCGTTCGGGTAGCCGTTTCCATCCCACTTCTCGTGGTGCGCCCGCACAATCGGCACCACGGGATAGGGGAACTGTACGCGCTCCAGGATTTCGGCGCCGACAATCGGATGGATCTTCATCTTCTCGAACTCCTCCGGCGTCAGTTTGCCGGGCTTTGAGATGATATGTTCGGGCACGGCCAGCTTGCCGATATCGTGCAGCAGCGAAGCGGCCTGCAGCGCGTCCACTTCCTCCTTGGGAAGGTTCAATTCCTTGGCCAACTCCATGGCGTACACCTGCACGCGCTGCAAATGGTCGTTGGTGGAATGGTCCTTGGCGTCGATTGCCAGCGCCAGCGCCTCGATTGTCCGCAGGTGCAACGAGGCCATCTGAGAAGCATGCGTCTTTTCCGACTCCAGCTTGCCCAGATACAGGCGGTAGGAACGGAAAATCACATAGATCACCGGCACGGCCAGAATGAGAATCTCCCAGCCGATCCAGTTGCTGATGAAGGTGAAGATGGCTGCAATCGATGCCCCTACCAGGTAGTAGGGGAATGACCAGAAATAGCAGTCCTTCCAGATCACACGCACCGGCCGCTGCTCAGTCAGTGAGATCACCCCCGCCACCGTTCCCGTGTTGATCAGGAAGTAGATCCCCGAGGCGAGCGCCAGCTTGATTGGCGAAATTGACCCATAGGCCGCCTGGATCGGCAGGTTCCAGTAGAGCGTGTAGGCCACCAGCGCGCCAATGGCGTTGTTGCTGAAGTTGAAAAGGATCTGCGCCAGTGTCGGGCGCTTGACGGCGTGCCACACCACCTGCACCAGGCTGGTCATGCAGGCGATGAGGACGGTTTCGGCCACCGAAAGCTGCACCACGCCGATCAGCACGAACAGAAAGCTGACCGACATCGTGCCGGTGACCCCGGGCAGTGATACTTTCAGCCCGGAACTGACAGCCGCGATCGCCAGGTAGCAGGCAAACCGCACGAGGTCAGAGCTGTCCCATTGGCTTAGCGACGCGGCAAAGGCCGCGAGGCCGGACACCACGATTACTGCGATGTATGCTCTCGCCCTGAGGCTCATCCCCGCCCTGGCAGGAGTAGTAGCACGCGAGATACCAGCCGTCGTTGGGTGGGAACTGCTTGAAAACACGTGCTATGTCCGATTCGCCTATCCCTTTGATCGGACGCTTTGTCCATTCTCCGCAGTCCCAGGCTGACAAATCGTCCGCCCCCGGGTCCCCTTTTGGAACCGCCTACGCCGCCAGGTCTTCCAAGCCATCCACCACGTCGACAAATACCCCGTTCACCGACACCATTTCCGCCTGCCGCGCGGCCGCCACCAAGCCCCGCACCGCCGCCTGTCCCGGCTTTACCGGCCGGAACGCCGTGAACCGCCCTTCCCGGTCGAAAAAAACACGCGCCGCCTGCACCCCGAACGTCACCGGAACGGGACCCTCGTAAGACACGCGCGACCCGCTCGCCCGGTCGACACGCAAGCCCCCCGCCGCCTCCCGCAGCAAAGGCACGTCCAGTTCGATCGCCGTCCCATCCTTCGACTGCGCCGAGATCATGTAGCGCCGGCAGCGCGCCGTTGCCGTCAGCACCGCGCCCTCGCCCTCCACCAGCAGTCCACGGATGTGCCGGCTGTCGGCGTGGATGCGCGCCCGGCCCAGATAGCGGTCCACCATCACCAGGTCCGCCCGGTCCACGGTCACGCCCGAGAACTCCAGGACAAGGCTCTCAGCTCCTTCAAATGCGTGCGATAAATCGATCAATCTGCCCGCGATTCCAGTCAAAATATTGCCGACAATTTGCAGGCCGGCGTTCAGGCGGATGCGCGACGTGCACATCCGCTCAATTGAGTCCGCGGTGGCGATGTCACGTGAGACCGGCGGCGCCGCCTCTCCCCCCGGCTCCATTGCATCCACCAGATTTCCCAACAGAACAAGCTCTTTCCCGCTGTGCGACGCCAGCATCAGCGGCTCTACATCGGCCCGCGGCACGCGCAGCGGCAGAAAGCCGATACTGCGCAGCAGGTTTAGAAAAGGGTCCGGTCTTGCCATGTAATTTCCTCCGAAATCAGACTCCTAAATGGAGTCAATTGATGTGTTTATTATATGCACATTCAGATTCAATCCGCTCCCCCGCCGCCAATCTGATACACTCAGAACTTCCAGGTGACTCGTTTTCTTGCCGTCGTCCTGTTGCTTCTCCTTGCCGGGATTTCAGGAAACGGTCAGCGAGGCGAATCCGGCGCCGGCGCCGTCCGCCGTCTGAATCGCGAAATATTGGAAGCCGCCCGGGCTCGCCGGTCCTCCGGCGCGGCTCTCCCTCCCCGGCTGCATGCCCTGCTGCGCGAACGTGCCGCACACTGGCGCCAGCTTGCCGCCGAGGACCCCACGTCCGCACTCGAAGCCGTGCTCCCCGCCGCCGACCGTCTTGCGCTCTCTTCCCAAGGCGGCGCGGGACTCATCGAATCCACGGGCGAATGGTCAGGCGAGTTTGAGCGCTGGACCGCCGATGAGTTCGACCGGCACACTCACACCGAGTTCTTCGGCCTGCGCGCCAATGGCCAGACCCTGCGCCTCCACTTTGCTCCCGGCGGCGCTCCGCCCACCGGCTGCGGTGGCGCCCTCCGCGTCAAGGGCGCGCGCCTTGGCAACGTGGCCGCCGTTCGTGAAGCCACGCTCGAACGCCCCGCCGCCGGCTGCCTGCGAACCGGTGAACAACGCGTCGCGGCGGTTCTGGTGAATCTTCCCGGCGCGCGCCTTCCCTCCAACGTCACCAACGCCTCCGTGCGCAGCCTGCTGTTCGGAACCGGCGCCACGCTTGACGCTTACTGGCGCGAAGCCTCCTACGGCCGCGCCTGGGCTACCGGAAACGTCTTCGGACCATACGATCTGAATCTCTCCTACCAGTGCAACGGTAGCGATATCCTCAACTCCGTTCAGCCTCTGCTTGAAGCCGCCATCGCCGCCGCCGACCCCGAAGCCGATTTCCGCCAGTATGACCGCCTGATGCTCGTCGTGCCCCAGCAGAACTTCTGCAACGTCGGCGGATTCGCCACCCTCGGCTGCTCCACGCTATCGTCCGCCGATGGCGCCTTCCAGGCCTCGCGCGCCTTCATCCGCGCCGACGCCGTGAACCTGCACACCTTCGCCCACGAGGCCGGACACAACCTGGGCCTCGGCCATTCAGGCGCGCTCTATTACCCCGCCGAACCGCTGGGCACGCTGGGCGCCTCCCCCGCGGCCGAGGAGTACGGCAATCCGTGGGACGTGATGGGCGGGGCCACCTGTGGCGGCAGCGGTCTTACGGGTCACTACTCCAGCCGCCACAAATTCGGACTCGGATGGCTGCAATCCTCCAACCTCCAATCCACCGCCTCACCGGGTCTGTACAATCTTCTTCCACTCGAGCAATCCTCCACCGGCGTGCAGACGCTGCGGGTCCGCCGCGGCGCCGGCAATGATCATTGGCTGTGGATCGAATACCGGCGTCCATCGGGCTTTGATTCTTCCCTCCAGAACTGTTCCGCCGGAAATCCCTTCAACGGCGTGCTGATCCACTACGAACAACCCGCCTACACCGGCGACAACCGCACCCGTTTGCTCGACTTCGGCAACAGCCTCGCCCTTGCCTCCAACCCCGCCCGCAAGGCATTCGCCGCCGCCCTGAAGGCCGGTCAGAAATGGTCCGATCCCTACACGCAGTTGTCAATCGAAGTGCTCTCGGCGGCCGAATCCGCCAGCCTGCGCATCAGCTACGACACGCCTTGCGCCACCATCTCTCCACCCTCGGTCAGCCATGCGCCGCCGCCGCAGCAGGGAGCAGTGTCGGTGACCGCGCCGGGAAACTGCGCCGTGCAGGCCGTCAGCAATGATCCGGCCTGGATCACCATTACCGGCGACACCGTATTCAACGGCAGCCGTACCCTCACTTATTCGCTTCCCGACAATCCTCTTCCCCAGCGCCGCACCAGCAGCATCAGCGTCGGGCGCCAGACGTTCATCATCGTCCAGGAAGCCGACAACGGCCAGCCCGCCCCGGTCAGCGTCACCCCGTCCAGCGGAGGCTCCGCCACGGACACACCGCAGCGTTTCCGCCTGGCCTATACCGATGCCGACGGCGGCGTGCAGCTTTCCGAAGTAAGCGCCGTCTTCAATTCCTTTAACTCGCTGGTGGGCGGCTGCTACTTCGCCTATTTTCCAGGCGACCGGATGTTGCGCCTCTACGGTGACGATGGCGGATCCTGGTCTTCCTGGACCATCGGCGCGGCCCGCACCCTCGCCAACAGCCAGTGCTCGCTCAATGTCGCCACGGCCACCGCTACGGTTCAGGGCGCCATCCTCGAACTGGCCGTGGATGTGACCTTCGCCGCGCCGTTTTCCGGTTCCAAGGAAATCTACCTTGCCGCTAAGGATTTGCGGGGCGCCGACAGCGGACGCACCCTGCTCGGACACTGGACCGCCGGCGCCGCCACCTGCGCCGTATCGGGCGCGGCATCGGCCGCCAGTTTCCCATCGGGCGGCGGAAGCGGTTCCTTCCAGATCAGCGCGAATCTCTCCAGTTGCCCCTGGTCCATCAATGGTCTGCCCGCCTGGATCACCGTCAACCATACCAGCGGATCCGGACCGGCCACGGTCGCTTTCAACGTCACAGCCAACAGCGGCGCCGCCCGCTGCGCCCCCCTCAACGTGGCGGGCAACTCCGTCACCCTCGGCCAGGCCGCCGCGGCCTGCGCCGTCTCGGCAACTTCCACCACTACCGGCTTCGGACCGGGCGGCGGAAGCGGGGCTGTTCAGATCAGTTCGAATCTTTCCACCTGTAGCTGGTCCATTGCCGGCGCGCCCTCCTGGATTACGCTCAGCAGAACCGGCGGGACTGGCCCCGCCTCCGCCGCATTCACCGTGGCCGCCAACAGCGGTCCCTCACGATCCGCCACGCTGAGTGTCGCCGGCGCCTCCATCACCATCACCCAATCAGCGGCCGCCTGCGTCCTGTCCGCATCGGCCACACTCACCAGCTTTGGACCCGCCGCCGCAAGCGCGACGTTTCAGATCGGTTCGAATCTTTCCACCTGCGCCTGGTCCATTAGCGGCGCACCTGCCTGGATTACTCTCAATCAGTCCAGCGGAACCGGCCCCGCTTCGGTGGGCTTCACCATTGCCGCCAACGCCGGCGCTGCCCGCGGCGCCACTGTAAGCGTCGCCGGCGTCTCCATCGCCATCAGCCACTCGGCAGCCGCGCCCGCCGGTCCGTCCGGTCTGCGTTTTGTGCCGGTCACCCCCTGCCGCGCCGCCGACACACGCCAGGGGAGTGGAAAAAGCGGCTCCCTTGGTCCGCCTTCGCTCATTGGTGGAACAAGCCGTTCCCTGCCCATGCCCAACGCCGGATGCGGGCTGCCGGCAACGGCCAAAGCCTACGCCGTCAATGTCACCGTGGTGCCCCGT
>JANRLE010000211.1:0-22724 GCA_033762895.1 Bryobacteraceae bacterium
TTGGCGCTGAATGCGGCGATCAGCCAGAATCCGGGTCCGAATCTGATTCTGTGGCCGGAGGCGCCGGTTCCTTTCTACTATGAGACGGATGCGTTCCTGCGGGATCAGACGGCGCAGTTGGCGCGCCTGACGCGATCGAGCGTGTTGTTTGCCGGCGTGGGCCGCGCCCCCGGCGGCGGGCCATACAATTCGGCCTACATGCTGGATTCGGCGGGGCAACTGCTGGGGCGCTACGACAAGATGTACCTGGTGCCGTTCGGCGAGTTTGTCCCCCCGCCGTTTGATCTTTTCGTCCACCAGATCTCGGATGAGGCGGGGGCGTTTGTCCCAGGGCGGACTCTGCGGACATTCGCCGCCTCAAGCCAGCGGGTGGGCATGTTCATCTGTTATGAGTCGGCCTTCCCGCACTTTGTAAGAGAATTTGCGGCTTCAGGGGCGACGGTGCTGGCGAATCTGTCCAACGATGGATATTTCGGCACCAGCGCGGCGAGGGAACAGCATCTGCTGCTGGTGAGGATGCGCGCGGCCGAGAACCGCCGCTGGGTGATCCGCGCCACCAACGACGGCATTACGGCGACGGTTGATCCGGCCGGGCGCGTTGCGCACCGGCTGCCGGCCTACAGGGAAATGGCGGCCCGTACGCGGTTCAGCCACCGCCGGGACCGCATGCCGTATACAGAATACGGCGACTGGTTTGCGTGGGGCTGCCTGGCGGGGGCGGTTGGGCTGGCGGCGGCGGTAATCCTGAGGCAGGATCGGGCGTCAGCGGAGTCGCGGCGGTCAAGCTGATCCCCTAACCCGGGGTGGAACCTCCTAAGACCCAAGGGTGTGAAAGCTTATTCCATTCTCAGGGGAACGATGCGGACAGTTCCGGGGAGAAAGCACTCAGTCCCAGTCCGGAGTGACTATTACCGGTGGTCCAGCATTCCAGGACGAACCACCTGAATATGAAAGGTAAGTTACTTAGCGTGGCGCAAATAAGGGCTACAGGGGTTACTATGGGAACGTAACGAGTGGACCGCTATGCGCTGCTTATACTGTCGTCGCCGAATTAGTTCGTTGCGCGGGGTTGTGGACAAGGAGTTCTGCTCCTCTGACCACCGCCGCCGCTTCCGTACCTCGAGTGCGAGAGTACTCAGGGACGCGGGCGAGCTTGCCGAGGATTATGACGATTACCTTGCGGTAATCAAGCAACCCGAGAAGAAGGGGGCCCAAACCAGCGCCGGGAAGCTGGGGATGGCGATTGCGGGTGGATTGGGGGTGGTGGTCGCTGTGAGCATGATCTTCATGCCCAGCAGCGGTGCGCCTAAACCTGGTGGACCGCCGGCAAACTACAGCCTGTCGGGCAGCCCGCTGGGCCAGCGTCTTCTCTCGGTACTTCCGGATTCGCCAAAGATCAACCTGCGGCAGGACTTCCGGATGGGCATGGGAGACTGGGTGAGCGCCGGGTCGACCGCCAGCGATTACGTGGCGGGGGCGCTGAAGACGGACCGGCTGAAGCTGTGGAAGCCGTCGATTCAACTGAGCAACTACCAGATGGAGTTTCAGGCCGCCATCGAGCGGAAGGCTGTTGGTTGGGCTTTCCGTGCGAGCGATCTGGGCAACTATTACGGAACCAAGATCCACGTAGGCGGTAAGGACGGGGGGCGTTCGGAGATTGAACGCTTTGTCACCGTAGGAGGCCGGGAAGTGGAGCGGGTGCGGCTGCCGATTCCGGTCAGCATCCGGCCGGACACGCTCTACCGGGTGCGTGTGCGGGTGAAAGGGGACCAGTTCCTGACGTCGGTGGACGGTCAGGTGGTGGACACCTGGAAGGACCGGCGGTTGAAGAAGGGCGGTATCGGCTTCTTCGCCGAAAGGGGAGAATCGGCCAGTGTGCGTTGGGTGAGCCTGTCTGAACCGGAGAGCTTCCTCAGCCGCCTGTTCGCGTTCGGATTCCGGTCTCATCCGCTGGCTGAGGGGGATGATCCCGAGGTGGAGTGGCTGCAGCCGGTGCTCATTGTTGTGGATGAGGACGGCGCGGACGACATCGGGGGGTAGGGCTCGGCGTAATGCAAACGTCATCTGGGGCGTTCGGCGCCGGAATGGCGGATGTAGGGGCCGTGGCTGCCGTTGGGAAGTGTGGTCGTTTTGTCGGTGAGGGCCTGCGCGAGCTGATCTGAGGTCAGCTCGCGCGCGCCTTTCAGGTCGGCCCCGCGCAGGTCAGCCGTCAATAGCACGGCCTTTGCAAAGCGGGCTTCGGTGAGGTCGGCGTCGCGCAGATGGGCGCCTTTCAGATTGGCTTCGCGGAGGTCGGCGGAGGAAAGAATCGCGCGCGTGAAAGTGCTTCTGCCGAAGTCGGTTTTTGAGAACCGGGCGGCGGTGAGATCGCAGCCGGTGAAGTCGCAGTCGGCCAGGATGGCGGTGGAAAAATTACACTGGCGGAGCTTGGCGCCATGAAAGCGGCAAAGCTGGATTCTGGCGTGGTAAAACAGCGCGCCTTCCATGTCGGCATCGGGGAACGCGGAGCCGAAAATTCTTGCCTGGTGAAACCCTGTCTTGCGGGCCGTCGTCCATCCGAAGTCGCATTGCTGGATGACGGTGTCGAGCAGCCGCGCTCCGTCGAGGTTGGCCTTGCGGAGGGTGACCTGATGGAGACGCACTTCCGAGGCGCTGGCGTCGACCATCCAGGCCATGTCCATCTGCGATTCCGAGATCTGGGCTCCGGTCATCTCGGCGCGGGAAAGGGTAGCCTTTCGCAGGTCGGCGTGTTCG
Organism: Bryobacteraceae bacterium; assembly: GCA_033762895.1. GTDB lineage: Bacteria > Acidobacteriota > Terriglobia > Bryobacterales > Bryobacteraceae > CADEFT01. The sequence goes on from JANRLE010000211.1 coordinate 2,755, forward strand.
ATGAGGGAGCCGGAAAGATCGGCGCCTTCAAGATCGCACTCAATGAGGGAGGCGCCGCGCAGGTCCGCCTTCCGCAGCCGTGCTCCGGCCAGGCGCTTCTCATTCAGCACCGCGCCGCTGAGGTCGGCCTGCGCGCCGCCTTCACGCTGGTCCAGCCATGCCGCGTGGGCATCGAGCACACGGCTTAAGTTTTTTTCAGGGGATAAGGTACCGGCAAGCATCACTTGCCTCATCGGTCGGCGCGGGCCGAAGTATGAGCAATCGAATCGCGGCTATTCGGTTTCAGCCGCTGGCTGGCGCGTGCGCGGCAAGGGAAGATATTCCCGTACCCGGTTCCAGTGGGTCTGGGCCAGGGAAACGCCCAGCATGAGCGCGATCACCAGGGCGGCCATCAGCGCCGTCTGGCCAACCGTGAGGCTTTCCTTCCAGGCGCCCAGCCAGCGGCCGTATACCAGCTCCGTGTGGACCCAGTAGACCAGCAGCGAGGTGGTGCCCAACTGCCGCACCCAGCTCCAGCCCGGGGCGGCGTAGGTGGTCCACAGATAAGCGAACGACATCATGATCAGCACCACGCCCAGCTTGATGAAGATGAGGGCCGGTGAATTGAGCCAGAAATCGGACTTCGCATACAGGGAGAACGGCAGGTTGGAGAAGTAATGCGCGGAGAAAGCGGCAGCCAGGCCCACCCAGCCCGCCCACTGCATCACCTGGCCCAGATGCGCGGCCGGGGTGAGCCGCACGATGCTTCCCATGCTCATGCCGAAGGCAAGGAAGGCGGCCCACGGAAAGAAGCCGAAAAACTCCAGATGCGGCACGAAGTAGTTGCGCAGGTAGGGATGAATGGCGCTGGTGTCGAGGGCCGATACGATGGGCGCCGCCACCGCGATGCCCAAGCCTAAAATAGCGCCCAGCCGCACGCGTTCCAGGGTAGTGAACACCGACATCAGGGCCATGGCCGCAATGCCCAGCGCCATCGCGTTCAGGATATCCACCCGGAACAGCGAGGACCAGTCGCCGTAGGGCCAGCCAAAAGCGAACAACTGCACGCGGAACAGGACTGCCAGCAGCGCCAGATAGCCGGCGCGTCCCAGGGCCGCCCGGATACGGTCCCCGGCCGCCACCTTGCGCCGCTGCTGGCCGTCCATCAGGAACGCCAGCGTCATGCCGGTGAGGAAAAGAAAGATGGCCGGGGGCATTCCGCCCACAAACTGGGAGAGGATGAAATGGTCGCCCTGGCGCAGATCGCCGCGCGTCAGGGAGTGGAATACGTGGCCTTGCAGCATGATCACGGCTGCCAGCCCTCTGGTCCAGTCGACAAACGCCAGCCGGTCGGCTGGCCTACGTATGTGCCCGGAATCGGCGCCGGATTGGGATGAAGATTCCATGTGAAAAAATCGGCCCTATTTTTGAGGATACTCTCGCTTGACGTCCTTGGGAAGTGCCAGACGAATGGCGGACTCGGCCAGGTTCGCCTCCAGCTTCAGTCCGGAGTAGCTCACCATGACATAATCGCCCGAATTCTGAAAAAACTTCTGTTGAATAGGGAGTCCACCCGAGAGGGGAAACCAGATTTCCACCCGTCTCAGATGCTCGCGCGCCTGTTCGGAGGTGGGAGTCATTTCGAGCTTCGATGCCTTCTGCCCGTCCACCACTTCCTCGCCGGCAAACTTGACGGCGTAAGACTTCTGCAGATCGCGGCTGGTGGATCCGAAACCCAACAGCAGGAACTGGTCGAGCAACCGCGAATACTTGCCGAGATCGTATTCCTGAACGGTGTTGATTTTGGGCAGGTACAGTTCGGCCTTTTTTCCGCGGAACACCCACGTTTTAGTGTCCGGGGCGGTGAGATCCATGCGCAACTGCATTTCCCTGGGTTTGGCGCGCAGGATGGTGACCTTGCCTTTTTCCTCGGCTGAGTCCTTGATCACGGCCGTATAGCTGATCTTGCGGATATTCGCAGTGGCGCCGCGGAACCCGGAGGCCGCCGCGTCCATACGGGCCATCACTTCCTTCAGCGAGTCGGCCCGTAAGACGGCGGGCAGGCTGCAAAGCCACAGGAGAAAGAGTGATGCGCGTGTCATTATGAACTTAAGCTTAGGATGCAGCCCGCGGCTATTCGGTTGCGTACGCCATGTAGCCCCGGATGTCCTGTTCGGAGTCGAAGATCGGCTCCATGCGGGTCACCCGATAGTGCTTGCCGGTTCTCTTCCTGAGCAACTGATTGGCTTTGTCCAGACGTTGCGGCTCGCTGAGGCTGGAGAGCAGGTCGGGCTCCATCCAGAACTGCAGCGTGCCCTGCTGGCCGGGCAGCATGACGATGTCGCTGGCTCTGGGCTGATCGCGAAACATGGCGCGCGGGGTGAGAAAGATGAAGGCCAGAATCAGCCCGACGATGATGTCGTACTGCCAGGACCCCCGTTTATATTCCCAGAACACGAGTCTACGCATTTGTTCCGGCTCCTATTTTAGCATGCGCGCCGCCCGCCACCCGCCTGCTACCCTGAAGGCATGGGACTGGGCAACTCGTTCATCGCCCGCAAGTTCGGGATTTCCGAGCGGGATCTGGAAAAGTATCTGGCCGAGGCGCTTTCGGCCGGCGGCGACTACGCCGATGTGTATTTTGAATACCTGGAGACGACCTCGATCAGTATCGATGAATCGATCGTCAAGAGCGCCACGCAGGGGGTGTCGGTGGGGGCCGGGGTGCGCGTCATCTCGGGAGAAAAGACCGGCTACGCCTATTCTGACGATCTCAGTCCAGAGAAAATTCTGCAGGCGGCGCGTGTGGCGGCGTGCATCGCGGCAGGGCCATCCTCGGTCACCAAGTCAGGGTTCGAACAGGGGCAGCGGCGCGACCTGTACACATTGGCGTCGATTCCGGCCGAAGCCAGCCTTGCTGAGCGGGTGAAACTGGTGAAGCGCGCCGATGAAGCGGCGCGTTCGGCCGACCCCCGCGTATTCCAGGTGCAGGCGGTCTATGGCGACAGCGTGAAGCATGTGCTGGTGGCCACCAGCGACGGCGTGTTGAACTTCGATACGCAGCCGATGGCGAGGCTGAGTGTCTTCGTTCTGGCCAAGGACGAAAACGGGCGTCCCGAGCAGGGCTATCATGGCGGCGGCGGCCGGGTTCCTTTCGATTTTTTTCTGACGGTGAAGACGCCCGAATACTTCGCGGGCGAAGCCGTGCGGCAGGCTCTGGTGCAGTTGGGCGCGGTGGAGACGCCGGCCGGGGAGAGTACGGTGGTGCTGGGTCCGGGCTGGCCGGGTATCCTGCTGCATGAGGCCGTGGGCCACGGGTTGGAGGCCGATTTTAATCGCAAAGGCGTTTCGGCGTTCAGCGGGCGGATTGGCCAGCAGGTGGCGAGCCCGTTATGCACGGTGGTGGATGACGGGACGATCGCCAATCGCCGCGGTTCGCTGAACGTGGATGACGAAGGCGCCTCCACGCAGCAGAACGTGCTCATCGAGAAGGGGATCCTGCGGGGTTATCTGAAGGACCGCCTGTCGAGCCGCATCATGGGTGGCGCATCCACAGGCAGCGGGCGGCGGGAAAGCTACAAGCATATTCCCATGCCGCGGATGACGAATACGTTCATGCTGGCGGGCGAGAGCGATCCGGAGGAGATCATCCGGTCAGTGGCCAAGGGGATCTACTGTGTGTCGTTCGGCGGCGGGCAGGTGGACATCACCAGCGGGAACTTCGTGTTTTCCGCCACCGAGAGTTACCTGATCGAGGACGGCAGGCTGACGCAGCCCGTGCGCGGGGCGTCGCTGGTAGGCAACGGACCGGAAGCTCTGAAATACGTCAGCATGGTGGGCAATGATCTGAAGCTGGACGAAGGCGTGGGTGTCTGCGGCAAGGACGGGCAGAGCGTGCCGGTGGGCGTGGGGATACCGACGATCAAGATCGACCGGATGACGGTGGGCGGGACCGCTTAAGACTTTTGCGCAAGGAATTCGCGCTCCAGGCTTTCCCAGCGCGCGGCCATCGCCCGCACGCGATCGGGCTGGCGGGAGGCGAGATCGGTGGTCTCGCCGCGATCGGCCGCCAGATCATACAGTTCCCAGGGCGCGCTCTTGCCGGAAGCCACGATCTTCCAATCGCCCATCCTCAGCGCGCGATTTTCCATGTGATGGAAAAACAGATATTCGCGTGCGATTTCCCGGTCCTGTGAGAAGGCGGGCGCGAGACTGCGGCCGGGCCGCGGCGGACCGCCCTCACCCGGTGCGGGCGCTGGACCTCCGGCCAGGTCCACCAGCGTGGGCAGCACATCGATCAGGTGGCAGGGCGTGCGCCGCAGCGCGCCGCGTTCAGCGATGCCGGTTGGCCAGTGTGCGATCAGGGGCGAGGAGATGCCTCCTTCATGCACCCAGGACTTATGGCGCCGGAAGGGCGAGTTGGCGGCGGTGGCCCATCCCGGCCCCAGGCAAAGATGGGAGCGGGCCGAGCCTGGCGCGGCCTCCGGGTCGTGGCCGTCGGCGCGGATGAGTTGTTCGGAACTTGCGCCGTTGTCGGAGAGAAACAGGATAGCCGTGTCGCGAAAGGCGTCCATCTTCTTGAGTTGCCCGATGAGGCGCCCGATTTCGGCATCCATCCGGTAGACCATGGCGGCGTGGATGGCCATCTTGGCGCTCTGAAATTCCTTTTGTTCCTTTGACAGCGAATCCCAGGGCAGGGCGCGGGACACTTCCTTGCTGCCGATGCGGGCGGTGAGTTCGCTGTCCGGGGTATTCCAGTAAGGGCGCGTTTCAGGCTCTAACGGCGCGGGCGTGACAGGGGGCAGGCCCAGGCGCCGCTGGCGAATCGAGCGCTCACGGCGCACCACGTCCCAACCGGCCTTGTAGCGTTTTTCAAAGCGGCGGATATCGGGTTGCAGGGCGTGTAGCGGGAAGTGCGGCGAAGTGAAGGCCAGATAAAGGAAGAACGGATCGGCGGCGTGCTCGCGTTGATGCCGGTTCAGCCAATTGATGGCGTGGCCGGCGATGGCGCTGGTGGCGTAGTAGCCTTCGCCGGGCTTCACCGGCGCAAGCGGCTGGTCGTCCAGGTGGTGGCGGGTGGGAGAAAAAAAGCGGTCCTGGTCACCGAGGAAATAGGAGTGATGAAAGCCTGTGTCGCGCAGAGGCATGGAGGCCGGAATGTGCCACTTTCCGGCGTGATAGCAGCGGTAGCCCAGCGGGCTGAGGTATTGGGGGATGAAGCGCGCCCAGGCGGCCGGCTTCACGCGCGAAGTCTGTTCGATGCCGGTTTGCGGCGAATAGTAGCCGGTGAGCAGGCTGCCGCGGGAAGGAACACAGCGGGCGCAGGAATAGGCCTGTGTGAAGCGGAGTCCGTTGCGCGCGAGCGAATCGAGGTTGGGCGTGTCGATCTCACCGCCGTAGCAGCCGGGATCGGAGAATCCCATATCATCGGCGAGAATCACCAGCAGGTTGGGGCGGCGGCGCGATTGCGCAAAGGCGGACGCGCCGGCGCCCGCAAGAAATGACCGGCGCGAGGGGAGGCTTACCATAGCAGCTTCAGACTCATCTGGATGAGACGGGGAGCACGGGCGCCGGCGACGCGGCCGAAGTTGGCGCCCGCGCCGAGATTGCCATTTGGCGAGCCGAAGTTGGCGTGGTTGAAAGCGTTGAACAGTTCCGTCCGGAATTGCAGCTTCATGGCCTCGCGGATGGGGATGGGGAAGAACTTTTCGATACCGGCGTCCCAGTTGTGCAGACCGGGGCCGTGAATGGGCGAGCGGCCGGTGTTACCGAAGAAGCCTTGCGGGGCGTCGGCGAAGCAGGCGGTATTGAACTGGACAAAGCCGTTGTTGCGCAGGTTGGAAGCCAGCGACGAGTCGCGGCCATCGCACACACGGTTGGGGCGGTGGGAGATGTAGATGCTCTGGGTGCGTGCCGGTCCGCTGATAAAAACCGGCGCGCCCGTGCCGAAAGTGGTGATGCCGGTGAGGGTCCAACCCCCGAGTGCGGCGTTGGCGAAGGATCCCAGGTTGGAGCCGAACTGGCGGCCGCGGCCGAATGGCAAATCCCAAATGGTGCTGATCACCGCGCGGTGGCGTTGATCAAACGAGGCGTGGCCTTTGTCACAGCGGCGGCAGGCGGTGATCTGCGCTTCCGTGGCCGTGCCGCTTTCCCAGTTGTCGTCCAGGGCCTTGGAAAAGGCGTACTCAACGCGCAGGTTCAAGCCCTGGCGCATGCGGTGGTGATACTTGGCGAACAGGGCGTGGTAGGAGGAGTTGCCGTTGAAATCAGCCTGCAGCAAGCCGCTGTAACGGGGGTAGGGCTTGGTGGCCGGATCGCAGCGCAGGTCGGCGCCGGGACGGCACTGGGAGATGTCGTAGCGGTTCTGGAGCCGGTGCGCCGAATTGCCGACGTAGTCGAATTCCAGCAGACTCTCGTTGGCGAGCTGATGCTGGATGGAAACGTTCCATTGTGAGACGTAGGGGGTGCGTCCGTCGGGTTGCAGGAGGAAGGCGGTGGTTCCGTTGGGCAGGGCGGCGGCGAAGTTGCTGTCGAGGGCGGGAAAATTCTGGGCGGGGAAGATGTTCTGGCCCAGGACATATTGCGCCTGCGGGTTTGCTGGCGGATTAAAAAGCTGCAGCGTGGTGTTGAACGGCGGCGCCACCATGGCGAACTGCGCTTCAATGAGGGCCGAATCGCTGTAATAGATGCCGCCGCCGGCGCGGATGACGGTGTTGGGGAGAAACTTCGGTTTCCAGGCAAAGCCGACGCGCGGGACGAAATTATTGCGGTCCGTGGCCATCACTCGCGGATCCACTTCGCCGAGGGCGGCGAATTTCAGAAGACCGGTGCTGTAGTCAAAGCCGTGCGGAAAGCGGCGGGCGGCGCCCTGCGGATCGGGGACGGTGGCGAGGAACCAGGACATTCCCCAGTTGATGGTGAGGGTGGGATGGACCTTCCAGGTGTCCTGAAAATACGGCATGTATTGCGTGAAGCGATAAGGGAACATCGGCAGCCCGGCGACGGAGGCGTTTTGTGGCGTCCCCAGCAGAAAGTCGGCGAAGGCGTTGCCGGTGCCCGGCTGCGTTACGGTCTGTCCGGCCGCGTTGCGCGTGAGCTGGCTTGAGAAGATGGGCTGGAAGTTGAGGTTGCCGTGAGCGCCGGCATTGGCGTTCTGTTGCCAGGTGCGGCGGTAGCGGAAGCTGGTTCCGAACTGAAAGTTGTGCTTGCCGCGAATCCAGTTCATGCCTTCGTCCAACTGATAGTTGTTGTCGATGTTGCCGAGGTCGCCATTGGCGCGGCCGAATCCGGAGTAGCCCTGAATGCCGACGGAGGTTACGCCGCGCGTGTCGAAGGTGTTGTTGATGCCCAAGCCGGGAGTGATGTTGCCCACCGAGGCGCCTTCGTTGCCGAATAGCGCGAGCTGGCGGGTGAAGCCGGCGCGGGCGACGTTAACCAGGCTTGGGCTGATGGTCCAGGTATGTTGCACCATGGCGAAGTGTGTCTCATTGGGATAGGAGGCGCCGGAAAGCGGAAACAGGCCGGGGCGTATGGCGGGTGAATTCTGATGCACGAACTGGCCGAAGATCTGCTGGTTCATGCTGATGGAATGATCCAGACGCAGCCCCCACTGATCATCGTCGAGCGTGTTGCGGGGATTGCCGAAGACATTGCTGGGCCGCAGCGAAAGGCTGGAGCCCGGCAGGTAATACTGCAGCAGTTTTTTCGAAACCGCGTTGATCCGCGAATCGGGAATGATCCGGCCGGGGAAAGGGCTGCGCGTGCCGGTCTGCGCGTTGTAGGTGGCGGGATCGAAAATCTGTTCGGGAACCTCGCTCAGATTGCCGCCGAACATCGCCTGAGTGGGTGCGTAACCCCGCGCGGAAAAGGCCGTGATCTCGCGCAGTCCCTCATAGTTGGCGTAGAACCAAGTGCGGTCCTTGACGATGGGGCCGCCAAGCGCAAAGCCGAATTGATTGCGCTTGAGGTCTTCGGCTTCGGGCGCGAAGAAGTTGCGGGCGTCGAATATCTCATTGCGGACATACTCGAACGCCTGCCCGTGGATGCGGTTTGATCCACCCTTGGTGGTGACGTTGACCAGGCCGGGATTGGGACCCTGGTCGGGCGGAAAGAAACTCTGCTGGACCTTAAACTGGTCGATGGAAGCCACCGACAGGTTCAGCGCCGATTCGCCCAGCCTTCCGCCCCGCGTGGAGATGCCATTGATGAGATAGCCGGTGGTGGTGGGCATGTTGCCATTGATGACAACGCCGCGGCCGGGGTGTCCCACCTGTCCGGTGTTGTCGCCGCGCCCGGTAGGTTCGTTTGACCCGGCGGCGATGAGGGCCAATTGGAGAAAATTGCGGCCGTTGAGCGGAAGGCTCTCCACCTGTGCCGCGTCGACCACCGTTCCAAGGACATTGGATTCGGTCTCAAGGGCAACCATGCGTTCGGCGGTGACCGAGACCACTGAGGAAATCTGGCCCACCTTGAGTTCGGCCTCAACGCTGCCGCTCTGGCCGACTTCCAATTGCAGGCCCTTCAGTTCGTAAGTGTCGAAGCCCTCCTTGGTGATGCGGAGAGTATAGGAGGTGGCGGGGATGGATGGGAAGGTGAACAACCCGGCGTCGTTGGAAACCGATTCACGGATGAGCGCCCGCGCCTCTTCGGTAAGGACAACCCTGGCGCCGTTGACAACGGCTCCAGCCGAATCGCGAACGGTGCCCGAAAGTGAGGCGGTGCCCAGCGTAGTCTGGGCAAAGGCGGACCCTGATAGCAGCAGCGTGGCAACGAAAAGTCGCATCAGGAAGGTATATTGCGAACCGCCGTGATTGTCAAGGCGCAAAGATGTTTCGCTCAGTGAAACATCTTTTGGCAGAAAGCAGCAGGCTGAGCGGTTGCGACAGAGCAGATGCCGGCATAGAATCGTTTCACTGTATGAAACGAACTTTAGACTCCTATGAAGTGGACGCTCTGGCGCGCGGCCTTGACCTGTTGGAAGCCCTGGGCCGCGAGGACGCGCCGATGCGCCTTCGGGATCTGGTTTCGAGCACCGGCATACACAAGGCGACGGCCTTGCGGATGCTTCGCACGCTTGAGTCTCGTGGCTGGGTGGAACGCGTGGGGCGGTTTGGGTACCGGCCGCTGGGTTCACGGCGCAAGGCGGGCAATATCCGGATTGGCTACGCTTCGCGTGATGAGCGGCTGGCGTTTCCGCGGGCGGTGACGGGGAGTCTGCGAATGGCCGCACAGAAAGAAGGGATCGAACTGTTGGTGTTGGACAACCAGACGAACCGGAAGAAAACGATCCGCAATGCCGAATCGATGATTCAGGCCAAGGTGGACCTGGCGGTGGAGTTCTCCACCGATGAGGCAGTGACGGCGGAAGTGGCGGCGCGGCTGTCGCAGGCCGGCATCCCCATCATCTCGATCGATCAGCCGATGGCGGGAGCATTCTTCTTCGGGGCGGACAATTACCACGCTGGTCTTGCGGCGGGGCGGGCGTTGGGCGGGGCGATTCCGAAGAGGCAGGCAGGCGAAATCGAGGAGATTGTACTACTCAAGGATGGCGGTGGAGGCTCCATCGTCTCGTCCAGATTAACCGGTGCGATGGCGGGAATGGAGGAAGCGAGCATTTTCCGGGGCCGGCCGGCGGCGCACCACCTGGATGGCAAAGGGACGTTCGAGGGCGGGCTTCGCGCCATCCGAGGACACCTGCGCGTGTCCAAGGCGAGGCGGAGGCTGGTGATCGCCATGAACGATCCGAGCGCCCTTGGCGCAATCCACGCCATTGAAGAGGCGGGATCGGCGCAGTTGGACTTCGTTGCCGCAGTGGGCGGCGGGATGGAGATCCGCAAGGAATTGCGGAGACCAGGCACGCCTCTGGCGGTGGTGACGGGGCTGTTTCCCGAGGCGTACGGGCAACGCATTGTCGAAATGGCATTGCGGATTCTTGGGGGCAAGCACGTACCGCCGGCGGCATTCACGCCGCACCAGGCGCTGACGCGGAGCAACGTCGATCGACTGTATCCGAACGATTCGCTATATTTCAACCTGTAATGAATCGACGTTTGTTCCTGTCAATTCTGGGTGGCGAGGCGGCGGCTGCCGGCGGCGCGCGGGTGGGGCCGGAGAGGGGAAGCCTTGTGGTGGTGGGTGGTGGCAGGTTGGGGCCGCCCATTATTTCACGGTTTCTTGCACTGGCCGGCGGCGGGGAGGCGCGGCTGGTGATTATCCCGACAGCCGACACGCGGGACCACTTCGATGAAGCCTGGGTGCGTGATCATTTCCTGCACAAGGCCGGGGCGCGGAGGCTGACGGTGGCGCACACGCGCGATCGCGAGAAGGCGGACTCGAAGGACTTCACGAGGGCGATTGAGGCGGCATCGGGCGTCTGGTTCGGCGGCGGGCGGCAGTGGCGGCTGGTGGACTCCTATCTCAACACGCGCACGCATCGGGAATTGAAACGGCTGCTGGAGCGCGGTGGCGTGATCGGCGGCACCTCGGCCGGCGCGACGATTCAGGGTTCCTATCTGGTGCGCGGGGCCAGGGAGGGAAATCACATCATGATGGCGCCAGGCTATGAAACGGGCATGGCATTCCTGCGTGGCGTGGCCGTGGATCAGCACCTGCTGAAGCGCAACCGGCAGGAAGATCTGGTGGGGGTGGTGCGGCGCCATCGGGAGTTGCTGGGGCTGGGCATCGACGAGGCGACGGCGATCGTGGTCAGCCGGGATGAGTTCGAAGTGATTGGCGACAGCAAGGTGGCGGTCTACGACGCGAACCGGCTGCCGTACTATTTTCTGAGTCCGGGGGATCGTTTCGACATGGCCGCGCGGCGGAAGTTGTAGCGGCTGTGTTAAACAACAGAGCATGTCACTTTTCGCGAGAGCCGCGCACCTCAATGCACCGCAGGGCGCCGTTACGGTTTCAGAATTGACGTTGCCGGATGTGGGACCGGGTGAAGCGCGGGTGCGTATGGAGGCTTGCGGCATCTGCCACTCCGACGTGATGATTGCCGGCCTGCAGTCACTGCCGGTGACGCCGCTGATCCTGGGCCACGAAGGGATTGGGATTGTGGAAGCGGTGGGCGAAGGCGTGGAGAACGTGGCGGCCGGGGATCGCGTGGGCGTGACCTACTTCGCCGCCGGCTGCGGACGCTGCGATGCCTGCCGGTCAGGCCAGGAACGGTTTTGCGCGCGGCAGCAGAATCACGGCTACACACGGCATGGCGTGCTGGCGGCGGCAAGTGTGGTGGCGGCGCGTCACCTGATCCGGATCCCCGCGTCGCTGCCGGCCGCCGAAGCCGCTCCGCTGTGCTGCGCGGGATGGACGGCGCTAGGCGCGCTGCACGAGGCGCGGTGCGAGCCGGGGCAACTGGTGGCGATTTTCGGCATGGGCGGGCTGGGCCATCTGGCGTTACAGTATGCGCGCCATCTGGGGCTGCGCACGGTGGTGGTGGATGTTTCCGATGAAAAGCTCTCTTTTGCGCGGAAGCTGGGAGCCGAGGCGGGCGCCAAACCGGATGAGGCGCGGCAGACGATCGCAAAGCAGCTTGGCGGCGCGGACGCGGCGATCGTGTTTACGGCATCGGCCGCCGCGGTGCCGGTGGCCTTCTCCTGCCTGAAGCGCAGGGGCAGCCTGATCCTGGTGGGGCTTACCGGGGACCGCTATTCGCTGCCCGTATCGGATACCGTGTTGAAGGGCATACGGATCCAGGGCAGCTACCTTGGGACGCGCGCGGACCTGGAGATGGTATTTGCTTTGGCCGAGCGCGGCATCGCCCGGCCGGAGGTGTCCACGCACGGCCTGGAGGAGGCGCCGGAATTGATCCAGCGGCTGAAGGAAGGGCGGGTGACGGGGCGGGCGGTGGTTACGTTCTGACCGCGCCCCGGCCCATCCTGATACAATTCTCAGTTTGCCATGAGCGAACACGTCTACCCTCCAAGTCCCGAGTTTTCCGCGCAAGCCAACGTGCCCAGCATGGACGCCTATCGCGCTCTTTACGAGAAGGCCAAGGAAGATCCCGAGCACTTCTGGGGCGAACTCGCCGAAAAAGAGCTGTTCTGGTTCGAGAAGTGGAAGCACGTCTTTGAGTGGAATCCGCCGTTTGTGAAATGGTTCGCCGGCGGCAAGACCAACGTTTGCTACAACTGCGTGGACCGCCACCTGACGACGCACCGCAAGAACAAGATCGCGATCCTGTGGGAAGGCGAGCCGGGCGAACAGCGCATGATCTCCTATCAGGAACTGCACCGTCTGGTGTCGCGCTTCGCCAATGTGCTGAAAGAACGCGGCCTTAAGGCGGGTGACCGCGCCATCATCTACATGCCGATGGTGCCGGAGGCGGCGGTGGCGATGCTGGCCTGCGCGCGGCTCGGCATCATACACAGCGTGGTGTTCGGCGGCTTCTCGTCGGAGGCGCTGAAGGCCCGCGTTCAGGATCTGGAAGCGCAGGTGGTGATTACGGCCGACGGCGGCTGGCGGCGGGGCAAAGAAGTGCGGCTGAAGGACGCCGTGGACCAGTCGCTGGACGGCTGCCCGAGCGTCAAGGACGTGATTGTGCTGAAGCGCACCGGTTCGAACGTCCCGATGCAGGAAGGCCGCGATCATTGGTGGCACGAACTGGAAGCCAGCGTCAGTGAAGTGTGCCCGGCTGAGCAACTGGATTCCGAGCATCCGTTGTATGTGCTCTACACATCCGGCACAACGGGCAAGCCGAAGGGCATTCTGCATACCACCGGCGGCTACCTGCTGCACACCACGATGACGATGAAGTGGGTGTTCGATCTGCACGAAGAAGATACCTACTGGTGTACGGCCGACATCGGCTGGGTGACCGGCCACAGCTACATCGTTTATGGCCCGCTTTCGGCGGGCGCGACGACGGTGATGTACGAAGGCGCGCCGGATTATCCGGCCTTTGACCGCTTCTGGCGCATCGTGGAGAAGTACCGGGTCAACATTTTCTACACCTCGCCCACGGCGATCCGCGCGCTGCTGCGGCAGGGTGACCAGTGGCCCAATGCGCACGATCTTTCCAGCCTGCGATTGCTGGGCTCAGTGGGTGAGCCGATCAATCCGGCTGCCTGGGAGTGGTATTACCGCGTGATCGGCAAAGGCCGCTGCCCCATTGTGGATACCTGGTGGCAGACCGAAACCGGCGGCATCATGATCGCGCCCATGCCGGGCGCCGTGCCGGCCAAGCCAGGCTCGGGTACGCTGCCGATGCCCGGGGTGCTGCCTGAAATCGTCGATCTCAATGGCAATGCGGTGGAGCAGGGCAAGGAAGGGTTCCTCATCATCCGGCGTCCCTGGCCGGGCATGCTGCGCAACATCTGGGGCGATGCACAGCGGTACCAGGATAATTACTGGGGCCGGGTGGAGGGTGTCTACTTTACCGGCGACGCCGCGCGGTGCGACAGCGATGGCTATTACTGGGTGCTGGGCCGCGTGGATGACGTGATGAATGTCAGCGGCCACCGGCTGAGCACCATGGAACTGGAGTCGGCCTTGGTGCGTCATCCGGCGGTGGCTGAAGCAGCCGTGGTGGGCAAGCCGCACGAAATCACGGGCCAGGCGGTATGCTGTTTCGTCACCCTGAAGAAGGGCGACTTCAGCCACGATACGCTGGGCCTGGAACTGCGCCAGTGGGTTGCCAAGGAGATCGGCGCCTTTGCGCGGCCCGAAGAGATTCGTTTCACCGAAGCGCTGCCCAAGACGCGCAGCGGCAAGATCATGCGCCGTCTGTTGCGCGAAATCGTCACCAGCCACACCGTGTCGGGCGATGTCACTACGCTTGAGGACATGGGTGTGATTACCAGACTCGCCTCACAACACGACGAGGACTAAGTCAGGGGGAGAACCATGACGTTCCTTTTGTCCGCGATATTGGCGGCCGCCTTTGCGGCAGCGCCCAATGTGCCTGAAGGATGGACCGATGGCTACGTGATGGCCAACGGAATCCGCATCCACTACTGGCGGACGGGAGGGGCGAAGCCGCCGCTGCTGATGGCCCACGGCTCTTCCGATGACGGGCTGTGCTGGACGAATCTGGCCAGGGAACTGGTGAACGATTTCGATGTCGTCATGTGGGATGCGCGTGGGCACGGCCTTTCCGATCCGCCCAGGGCGGGCGATGCGCCGGATGCGATGGTGGAGGACATGGCGGGCCTGATTCGTGAATTGAAGCTCGTCAAGCCGGTGATCATGGGGCATTCCATGGGCAGCGCCACGGCCGCATGGTTTGCCGCCAAGTATCCGGACGTGCCGCGCGCGGTGATTCTTGAAGATCCATTTCTTGGCGGGAGGCGTCCGGGCAACTCTTCCGCCGACCGGGAAAAGCGGCGCGCCGATACGCTGGCCCGCAACAATATGACGCTGGACCAACTGGTGGAGGGCTGCATGAAGAATTCTCCCAAGTGGGGCCTTTCCGAATGCCAGTATTGGGCGCCGTCAAAGCGGCGGCACCATCCGGATACGTCGCTGGCCAGTCTTGGCGCACGGCCGGCGATGAAGGATCTGTTCGCCAAAATCACCGCTCCCACGCTGATCATCAAAGCAGACGCTCCGCCGGAGGTGCGCAAGGAGAATGAAGCGGTGACCGCGGTGCTGAAGGATGGCAGGATTGTACACGTGGATGGCGCCGGCCACAACGTGCGGCGCGAAGGTAAGGCGGCGACGATTGCCGCGCTGAAGCAGTTCTTCGGCCGCCTGTAAGTTTCCTGCGCCGGTGTTGTGCCACTGGAACGGTTCAGTCACAATCAGTCTATGCCCAGGCAATCGAAATCCTTCGACGTCGAATGTCCGTGTTGCCAGGCGTCGCTGCGCGTCGACGCCGCCACCGGAGCCGTCCTGACCTATAAAGAAAAAGAGAAGCCGCGCACCTTCCAGGACTTTACCGAAGCCGTGGATCGCTACAAAGGCGAAGCCGACCGGCGGGAAGACGCTTTCCAGAAATCGCTGAACGACCATAAGCAGCAGAAAGACGTGCTGGCAAAGAAGTTCGACGAGCTGTTCAAGAAAGCCAAGGAGGAGCCGGACGCCCCGCCGCCCAAGCGCGCCTTCGACTTCGACTAGCGCCCCACTATCGGACCCGCCGGTAACGATACAATACGAGCTTTGTCATGCCTTCCACGTTTCGTGTCGGTATTACTCCCGATTTCTACGTCGACGCCAAAGGGCGCTTTGAAGCGTCCGTAGAGGCCCGGCTGAACAATGTCCCGGGCCTTGAGTATGCGCCCATGCCTCCACAGCCGAACAAGACGGCCACGCCGGAGGCGTTGAACGAGTTTGACGCCATCTTCGCCATGGCGTTGAATTTTAAGGCTGAAAGCCTGAAAGGAGTGGAGCGGCTGGCCGTGATTGCGCGCTGGGGCGTAGGCTACGACATGATCGACGTGCCGGCGCTGACCGAAGCTGATGTGCTGCTGGCGATTACGCCGAATGCCGTCCGGCGGCCGGTGGCCGAGGCGATTCTCACGCTGATCTTCGCTCTGGCCAAGAACGTGATGGAGCAGGACCGCGTGGTGCGGGCAGGGCACTGGCGGCCGCATCTGAGCCGGCTGGGGATGTGCCTGGAAGGGCGTACGCTGGGATCGATCGGCTGCGGCAACATTGGCGGTGAGATGTTCCGCCTGGCGTCGGGTTTGGGCTTCGGGCGCTTTCTGGCCTACGATCCTTACGCCGATGCGGAGAAGGCGAAGTCGCTGAATGTCGAGCTGACAACGCTCGAAACGGTATTGCGGGAAAGCGACTTTGTCGCGGTGAATTGCTTTTTGAATGAGCACACGCGGGGGCTGATCAGCCATGCGCAGTTACGCATGCTGAAGCCCACCGCGTATCTGATCAATACCGCGCGCGGGCCGATTGTGGACCAGAAGGCGCTCTACCTCGCCTTAAAAGAACGCTGGTTCGCCGGCGCCGGCATCGATGTGTTTGAGGTGGAGCCCCTGCCGGCCGGCGAGCCGATCCGCGAGTTGGACAACGTGATTCTGTCGCCGCACGCCCTGGCCTGGACCGAGGAGATTGCCCGCGACAACGGACTGGAAGCCTGCGACAACATCCTGGCAGTATTTCGCGGCGAGGTGCCGCATGGCGCGGTGAACCGGGAGGTGCTGAGCCGTCCCGGATTTCAACAGAAGCTGGAACGTTACCGGAGAAACAAGTGAAACAGAACCGATTCAAGCGAGTGGTGGACGAAGGGCGCATCCCGGTCGGCCACATGATCATGGAGTTCGGCACGCGCGGCATGGCCATGATGCTGAAGTCCGCCGATGTCGACTTTGTGTTTCTGGACATGGAGCATACGGGCTTCGACACGGAGCGGATCGCCGATCTGTGCGCCTGGCTGAAGGCGACCGATGTCGCTCCCTTCGTGCGCGTCCCGCAGGGGCTGTATCATTTTCTGGCCCGGACGATGGACGCCGGGGCGTTGGGTGTGATGGTGGCCAACGTGGAGACGGCCGAACAGGCCAAGTCGATTGTGAACGGCGTGAAGTATCTGCCGCTGGGTTACCGGGGGCTGGGGCTTGGAACGGCCCATAACGACTATGTCCAGCCGGAAACGGTGCCATACCTGAAAGCGGCCAATGAGAACACCACGGTGATCTGCCAGATTGAATCGCCGGTTGGTTTGGAAAACTGCGACGCCATCGCCGCCACGGCCGGCGTGGATGTGTTGTGGGTGGGCCATTTTGACCTGAGCAACGGCATGGGAATCCCGGCGGACTTTCAGAATCCCAGGTTTCTGGACGCCTTGAAGAAAGTGGTGGAAGTCTGCGCCAAGCATGGCAAACGGGCGGGGATCCAGCCGGGCAATGAGGCTCAGGCGGACCAATGGATCGGGCTTGGGTTCAATGCCATTTCCTGGGGAACCGATATCAGCGTCTACCGCCGGGCGCTGGGCCTTGAGATTGCGGCCGTGCGCAGCAAGCTCGGGCAGTGACCGGTAACATAAAGGCTTAGCGCCACGCCTTACCATGCAGCACATGAACAATCCGACCCTCACCCCCAGACAGGTGATGCTCGCCCTGGCGTTGGCCGCACTCTGCTTTTCGGGCTGCAACCGGGAAGCAGGCGCGGACGCGAAGAAAAAAGGCGGAAAGAAGAAAGGCGGCGAGGTGGTGCCGGTGGCGGTAGCCAAGGTGGTGGCCCGCAGCGTGCCGCTTGAGATCCAGGTGATCGGCAATGTGGAGGCATACTCCACCGTTCTGTTGAAGGCGCGGGTGACCGGGGCGATCGAGAAGGTCCACTTCAACGAGGGCGACTTTGTTCGCAAGGGCGACAAGCTGTTCACGATTGACCCGGCGCCATTCCTTTCGGCAGTGAATCAGGCCGAGGCGAACCTTGCCCGCGATAAGGCGCAATTGTTGCAGGCACGGGCGAATCTCAGCCGCGACGAAGCGCAGCACAAGTTCGTTTCCTCCCAGGCTTCGCGCTTTGCCAGCCTGCAGAAAGAAGGCGTGATTTCAAAGGAACAGGCCGAGCAGTATCAGGCTAACGCCGATGTGGTGGGGCAGGCGATTGCGGCCGACCGGGCAGCTATTGCGAGCGCGGAGGCTTCGGTGCAGGCCGGGGAAGCCGCGGTGAAGACGGCGCGCATCCAGTTGGGGTACAGCACGGTGTTTGCTCCGGTGGACGGGCGGACGGGCAACCTGGTGGCCAAGGAGGGCAACCTGGCCACCGGAAACGTCACCGAACTGATCGCCATCAGCCAGGTGCAGCCGGTGTATGTCACTTTTTCGGTGCCGGAATCGCAGCTTTCCGTGGTGAAGGAGGCGATGGCGCGGGGTAGGCTGGTGGTATCGGCCGCGCCGCCGGAAGATCCGCAGAAGCCCGAGACCGGGACGCTGACGTTCGTCGACAGCGCCGTGGACGCCACCACGGGAACCATCAAGCTGAAGGGCACCTTTCAGAATGCCGGCCGCAGACTTTGGCCTGGCCAGTTCGTGCGTGTGACTTTAAGGCTGGGTGTTCGCGGGGGCGCGTTGATGGTGCCGAACCAGGCCGTGCAGACCGGGCAGGAGGGATCGTTTGTCTACCGGGTGCAGGCGGACAACTCGGTGCAGATGGCAAAGGTGGTCACCGGCGGACGAGTGGATCAGGACATCGTGATCGACGATGGTGTGGCCGAGGGCGACACCGTGGTGACGGAGGGGCAACTGCGGTTGGCTCCTGGGATGAAGATCCGGCTCCGCGGAGAAGGCGGACCCGGAAATGCCGCCAAGGGGAAGGGCAAAGGCAAGAAAAAAGAGGAGTAAGGGAGGTCCACCGTGAACTTTTCCGGGATCTTCATCCGGCGTCCCGTTGCCACCAGCCTGTTGATGCTGGCGCTGGCGGTGTTCGGCGCGATCTCATATAACCTGCTTCCCGTCGCGGATCTGCCGAACATCGACTTTCCGACGCTGGTTGTGTCGGCGAGCCTGCCGGGAGCCAATCCCGACACGATGGCGTCGGCGGTGGCCACGCCGCTGGAACGGCAGTTCACGATGATTGCCGGACTCGATACGATGTCCTCCACGAGCGCCACCGGCAACACGCAGATTACGCTGACCTTCAGCCTGGACCGCGATCTGGACGGCGCCGCTGTGGACGTACAAACGGCGATCGCCGAAGCGCTTCCTCTGCTGCCGCCGGGCATGCCGAATCCGCCCTCGTTCCGCAAGTACAATCCCTCCGATTCCCCGGTAATGTTTCTGGGGCTGGTATCGAAGACGATGCCGCTCTATGAATTGCAGGAGTTTGCCGACACGCAGATCGCCCAGCGGCTTTCCATGGTCAGTGGCGTGGCGCAGGTGAATGTGTTCGGGGCCCAGAAGTTTGCCGTGCGGGTGCAGGTGAATCCCGACAAACTGGCGGCGCACCGCATCGGCATCGACGAGGTGGGCCGGGCGCTGCGGCAGTGGAACGTGAACCTGCCCACCGGCACGCTTTGGGGGCCCAAGCAGGCGCTGAATATCCGGGCCGACGGCCAATTGCGGCGCGCCGATGCCTTCCGGCAGGTGACGGTGGCCTACCGCAACGGGGCTCCGGTGCGGCTGGGCGACATTGCCAACGTGGTGGACAGCGTGGAGGATGACAAGACGGCGTCGTGGCTTTACCAGCGGGGCGTGGGGACGAAGGGTCTGAACGTGGCAGTGATGCGGCAGGCCAACTCCAACGTGATCAAGGTAAACGATCAGATCCGGGAGATCATTCCGGAAATCCGCAAGAAGCTGCCGCCGTCGGTGGAACTCACCATCCGCGGGGACCGGTCCAAGAACATACGCGATGCTTTCGAGGAAATCCAGTTCACCATGCTGTCCGCCGTGGTGCTGGTGATTCTGGTGATCTTTCTCTTCCTGCGCAACGCGCGAGCGACGTTCATTCCGGCCACCGCGCTGCCGCTTTCGCTGATGGGCACGCTGGCGGTGATGTTTCTGCTGGACTATAGCCTGGACAACCTGTCGATGATCGCGTTGATCCTTTCGGTGGGCTTCGTGGTGGACGACGCTATCGTGATGCTGGAGAACATTGTCCGGCACATGGAGCGCGGCGAGACGGTGATGGAAGCGTCGTTAAAAGGGTCCAGGGAGATCAGCTTCACCATCGTGTCGATGACGGTGTCGCTGGCAGCCGTGTTCATCCCCATCCTGTTCATGGGCGGATTGTTGGGGCGCCTGTTCCATGAGTTCGCGGTGACCATCGTGGTGGCGATTCTGCTTTCCGGGTTCGTTTCGATTTCCCTCACGCCGATGCTGTGCAGCCGGTTGTTGAAAGGGGCGCACGAGGAAACCAACGGGTGGATGTTCCGCGTGACGGAATGGTTCTTCCAGTTGATGCTGCGTTGGTATGAATGGACGCTGAAGCTCGTACTTCGCTTCCGGCCGGTGATGTTGGGAGTATTTGCCGCCACCATCTGGCTGACAATGTACCTGTTTGAGATCGTGCCCAAGGGTTTCATCCCGGATCAGGACAGCGATTCGATGTACGCCAACACGGAGGCGATCCAGGGCATTTCCTACTACAAGATG
>JANRLE010000212.1:0-3085 GCA_033762895.1 Bryobacteraceae bacterium
GTGGTGCTGATTGCCGAAATCGATGAAACGGGCCGCGCGGTGAACATCCGCGTGCGCCAGGGTCTGGGGCTTGGGCTGGATGAGCGGGCGGTGGAGGCGGTGGGAAAGTGGCGTTTCCGGCCAGCGGCGCGCGATGGCAAACCGGTGCGTTCGCCGGCGCTGATCGAGGTGAGCTTCCGTTTGTTGTAGCGGCGGGATAACCTGAATGGGTGCAAATTTTCCCGCTGCTGCTCACCGCGCTGGCCCTCCATGGGCAGGAGCGCGGATACACCATCCCGCTCATCGACCTTGCCCACGAGACCGCGCGCCAGGTGATTGTCGATCGTGATCCGGGCCAGTATCTGGGCCACCCCACCACGCTGCTGCTGGAAGATGGGCGCACGATGCTGATCGTGTATCCGAAAGGCCATGGCAAAGGGGGCATCGTGATGAAGCGCTCCACGGATGCGGGGCTCACATGGTCCGAACGGCTTCCGGTGCCGGAGAACTGGGCCACGTCCAGGGAGACGCCCACGATTCATCGTGTCGTCGACGCAAAGGGGCGCAAGCGAATCGTGCTGTTCAGCGGACTCTACCCGATCCGCAGTTCGATCTCGCTGGACGACGGGCGCGAGTGGACGCCGCTGAAGCCGATTGGCGATTTTGGCGGCATTGTGGCGATGGGGGATGTGATGCGGCTCAACGACGGCCGTTACATGGCTGTGTTTCACGACGATGGCCGGTTCCTGAAAAACGGGGGCAAGGCGGCGAAGTTCACGGTATTTAAGACTTTATCGTCCGATGGAGGGCTGACATGGCGGGCGCCTGAGGTGGTGGCCGAACACCCCGAAGCGCACCTTTGCGAACCTGGACTGATACGTTCGCCCGATGGCCGGCAGATCGCCATGCTGCTGCGCGAGAACAGCCGCAAGTTCAACTCCTTCGTCACCTTCTCAAGCGACGAGGGCCGCACCTGGACCACGCCGCGGCAACTGCCGGGATCGCTAACCGGAGACCGGCATGTGGCCAGGTATGGTCCCGATGGACGGCTCTTCATCACCTTTCGCGACACCACGCACGAAAGCCCCACCAGGGGCGATTGGGTGGCCTGGGTGGGAAAGTATGACGATATCGCGCAGGGCAGGGAAGGGCAGTATCGCGTCCGGCTGATGGACAACACCAAGGGCGCCGACTGCTGCTACCCCGGGCTGGAGGTGCTGGGCGACGGCACGTTCGTCACCACCACCTACGGCCATTGGACGGAAGGCCAGCCGCCCTACATCGCCAGCGTGCGGCTGAAGCTGGGTGAACTCGATCAGCGTGCCCGCGTGCCGTTCGACACGCCGCTGGTGAAGGTGGTACGCGCGGCCAACGTGCCGGGCCAGAAGAGCCGTCTGCACAAGCACGACCTCAACCGCGTGATGGTGCATCTGGATGCGGGGCGCATGCGGCTGGCGTTTCAGGGCGGGCCGGACAACGAAGTGGCGTTTGGCGCGGGCGAGGTCCGGTGGGATCCAAAGGGCGGATTGCACACCAGCGAGAATACCGGCGGAAGCCACTACCGCATCATCGAAATCGAGTTGAAGAATCCCGGCGTTGAAGAGAAGCTGCCGGCGCCGGAAGCGCCCGGGCAGTACAGCGTGGAACTGGAAAACCAGCAGGTGCGCATTCTGCGCGCGCGGTATGGAGCGGGTGAATCGAGCCCGCTGCACCGGCACACGCTGCCCCGCGTAGTGGTGTTTCTCACGCCATTTCATGTGCGCTCCGCCTCTTCCAACGGAAGAACCACGGAGATCCGCGCCCGCGCCGGCGATGTGATGATGTTGGGCGCCGATGAGCACACGGCCACCAACCTCAGTGAGAAGCCGTTCGAAGTTGTGATCGTGGAACTGAAATCGAGGTAGCCTGTAGTATGAGCAGCCGTCGAGCATTTCTTATGAGTGGAATCACATTGGCCGGCGCCGAAGCGGCGAAACGAAGCTACACTTGGCAGGAAGTGGACCGCATGCTTTCCCGGGGCGAGGTGAAGGGCAAGCTGAGCAAGGATGATCTGCCCACGCCCGCGCTGATCCTGGATCTGGATGCCTTTGAGTACAACGTAAAGAAGATGGTGGGCTACGTCAAGGGGAAAGGCCGCGCCATCCGCCCGCACGCCAAAACGCACAAGTGCCCGGAGATCGCCAGGTATCTGATGCAGGCGGGCGCAGTGGGGGCATGCGCGGCCAAGCTGAGCGAAGCCGAGGCGCTGGCGGCGGGCGGCGTCACGGGGCTGCTGATCACCACCGCGGTCGTCGGCGTGAACAAGATTGAGCGCGCTATCGCACTGGCGCAAAAGCGGCCCGAAACGATATTCTGCGCCGACAATGCGCAGAATGTCGGCGACCTGAACGAGGCCGCCGGCGCGGCGAAGTTGAAGCTGAACGTGGCCATCGATCTGTTTGTGGGAAACCGGACGGGCATCGTAGCCGGGGACCCGGCGGTTGCGCTGGCCGAGATCATCGCCAGACAGCCGCATTTGAAGCTGGCGGGATTGCAGGCCTACGCCGGGCACGCCTCCCACACGGTGGGCTTTGAAAAGCGCCGCGAGGTGTCCATCGCGGCCATGACGCCGGCGGTGGAAACGCGGCGGGCGCTTGAAAGGAAGGGCATCGCGTGCCCGCTGCTGACGGGCGGGTCCACCGGCACCTACAACATCGACACGGACATTGACGGAATTAACGAGATGCAGCCGGGCAGCTTTCTGTTCATGGACGTGGACTACAACCGCATCGGCAGCCAGGCGGGCGGGGAAGTCTACGATGATTTCCGCAACTCTCTGTTCGTACGCGCCACGGTGGTGAGCAAGCCGAAGGACCAGCAGGCAATCGTGGACGCCGGGTTAAAGGCCTTCTCCACCGATAAGCCATACCCGCCGCGCTGGCGGGGCGGCGATGCGATCCCTTACGCCTTTGCAGGCGATGAACATGGCCGCCTGACGCTGTCGGAAAAATCAGTGAACGTGGGGGACCGGCTGGAGTTCATCATCCCGCACTGCGATCCTTCGGTGAACCTCTACGATCGAATCTACGCCGTGCGCGGCGAACAGGTGGAAGCGGTGTGGCGGGTG
>JANRLE010000213.1:0-13832 GCA_033762895.1 Bryobacteraceae bacterium
GTATTCAGCCGGGCCGTTGCCCAACGGAGGGGTGGCGGTTTTGGCTTCGGAGGTTGTACCAATGATTGAATGGACCCGATCCAGCACCATTGCTCTGGCGCATCCCAAGTGTACGCGCTGCCATGGTCTGGGCCTGCTGAGCACGCAGAAAAACAAACAGGGACGTGCGTGCAATTGCGTTCTGCGCGCGGTTTTCCGGATTTGCTATAACCGGTTCCGCTTCTGCCTGGAAAAGGAGAAGCACATGAGCCACACCTCTCTCGACTTCTCCCCCGGAGGCACCGACCAGTGCTATCACTGGGCCCGCAAGGACGAGGAATACGTGGCCGATTTCTTCCTGATCAGCCGCCGCACGCTGGACCAGGAGCATTGGCGTCTGTTCCGCTTCCACTACCTGCTGGGGGCGGACTGGAAACTCTGCTGCCGGCGGCTGGGCATGGATCGTGGATCCTTCTTTCATGCGGTATACCGCATCCAGCAGCAGTTGGGAAGAGTATTCAGCGAGTTGGAGCCATATGGACTGTATCCCCTGGATGAGTATTTCGGCGGTAAGGTCCGGCGCGAGGCGTTAGATTACCTGGATCCGGTGCCGCTTCCGATGGGCGCCGATCCGCTCCAGCCGCGCAGGAACGACGGCAGGCCCATCCCGCGCGGGGAGGATGGACGTCCGGTGACACGGATTGTGCCGATTCGTCCGCCTGTGGCGCGGCACAAGACAGTTGAGGATGCGGAGGAGCCGAAGGCGGCGTAGGCTGCCGCCGGTGGGGCGCTCTTTTGACGGGAGAGCGCCCAAACAACGGAGCCTGGCGGGCCGGGACACCTGCGAGTTCCTGCGTGGACTGGAGGGCCCGCCGGCCCTGTTTGTGCTTTTGACGGGAGAGCGCCCCGGCGTTACTCTGGTGCCATGACGACCCGGATTGTCTGGTTTGTATTGTCGATGGCACCAGTTAGTTTTGGGCAACTGGCGCGGGAGTGGCAGACCGTTCGATCGCCTCACTTTGAGTTCATCTCGCGGTATGAGACCGCGAAGGTTGAGCCGATCGTGCAGGAACTGGAGTGGGCGAGGGCGGTGTTTGAAGAGAACTTCTCGATGAAGTCGCGCCTGGACCGGCCGGCGTTGGTGGTGTTGCCGGATTCGCCCTTCGAATACGAGCGGATGAGTCCGAAGTACACGGCTGGTTACTTTGCCGGCGCGGCGGGGCGGGACCTGATCGCGCTGAAGGAATTGGAGAATTGGCGCCACGTCCTGCTTCATGAATACACACACCTGGTGATGCATCATCAGGGGGCCGGCCGGGCGCCGCTTTGGTTTCAGGAGGGCGCGGCCGAATTCTACGCGACGATGAAACCAGCGCCGGGCGCGGTGGTGGCCGGCGCGTCGAACCCGGCGCGTAGCTCGGTGATTCGCAAGGGCGCCTGGCTGCCAGTGTCCTTCCTTGTGACAATCCGCGACGCCGCCGAATTCACCTCCGCCGATGCGGGCGCGCGTTTTTATGCACAATCCTGGCTGTACGTTCACATGCTGCAGTTGGCGCCGGGCTATGCGGGCGGCTACGCACGGCTGCGATCCCTGTTACTCGACGGCGTCTCCACACAAGCGGCGCTGAAACAGACTTATTCCAAGACCCTGGTGCAATTTGATGACGACGCCCGTGAGTGGTTCCGTCAGGAACGTCTCCCGGTTACAACTCTGCGAAGTCCCTCCACGGGCGCCGCCCGATTGGAGAAGCGTACATTGGAACCGCTGGACGTGGAGATCGCTATGTCTACCATCGCGGTGCAGGGGCCCAGGAAGCGGCAGGCCGCCGCCGAGCACGCGCGGTTGGCTCGCCAGGCGGGAACCCGCTGTGAGCGGCAGGCAGCCTTGGGCGATCTGGCGTTGGTGGCAGGACTGTACAGCGAGGCGATGGCAGACTACCAGGCCGCTATCGCCTGCGGATACGACCGGACGGAATTGTCCCAAGGCTTGGCCGAAGCGATCGCCTATCGGCAGGATGCGACACCGAAGGAGTTGGAAGCCGTCGCGGCGCTGGCCGGGGGAACCGGAAGGCATCGCTATTTGCTCGGACGGGCCCGCTTTTTCGCCCGTGACGCCGCTGGCGCGCTTCAGGAGTTTGAAAGAGCCTCCGGCTTGACCGCCGACGAGCAGTTCAACCTCTTGCGGATGAAGGCGATGATCATGGCAGGGGAGAAGCGCTTCGACGAGGCGCGGGAAGCGGCTGCGCAACTTCAGGCGATGGCTCGCGATGAAGAGCAGAAGGCGAATGCGAAGCTGACGTTGCAGGATTTAGAGCGCAAGATCGAGGAAGCCGCGACGATATCTCCCGAACAGCAACTTTGGCAGGGATTGGAACGGCTGGAAGGCGCCCTGGTGCGCATTGACTGCCTGGGACAACAGGCACGGCTTTGGGTTCGCGCCGGCGCTGCGACGCGGAAGCTGCTGATCGCCGATCCGAACTCGGTGACCACGAACACGGAAAACGGGTCGCCGTTTGAAATGCGTTGTGGCGCTCAATCCCGTAAGGTGGTTGTGGGCTTTGAGCCCGGCGCCGATACGCCGACGGGCACGGAAGGAAGAGTCCGTGTGCTTCAGTTATTCTGAGGATGCTCCGAAGCCGAACCCGGCGTGCCATGCTCACGCCCGCCGCGAGGCGAAGAACGCCTTCAGCAACTCCAGGCATTCAGCGGCGGCCACGCCTTCCACTACGGTTACCCGGTGATTGAGCAGATCGGAATCGGCCAGGGCGAACTTGGAACGTACGCCGCCGAAGCGCAGGTCGCGGGCGCCGAAGACCAGTCGTGAAACGCGGGCCGTCACCAGCGCGCCGGCGCACATGACACAAGGTTCCAATGTTACGTAAAGCGTGGTTCCTTCCAGCCGGTAGTTACCTTCGCGGGCGGCTGCTTCGCGCATGGCAAGGATTTCGGCATGGGCGGTAGGGTCGTGGCGCGAAACCGGGGAATTCCAGCCTTTTCCGATGACTTCGCCATCCCGTACCAGTACGGCTCCAACGGGTACTTCGCCTTCCGATTCGGCCCGGCGCGCCAGATCGAGCGCCATGCGCATGAACCGTTCGTCGGCGGAATCCGGCGATTCGCCGCTGATTGTTGAGAATTTAACCATCGCTCAATCGCCGCCATTCATCACAAGCTCTAGAATAGCTGTCATGGGCCGATTCCTCCCGTTGATCTGGAAAAACGCGCTCCGCAACCGGCGCCGAAGTCTGCTCACCATCTTCAGCGTGGGACTGTCGCTGTGCCTGCTGGGGGTGATGATGGCGATTTACTACGCCCTGTACCTGCAGGAAACCAATCCCGCGCAGGCGCTGCGGATCACGACGCGGAATCGGGTATCCATTACTCTGCCCATGCCGGCATTCTATCTGGACCGCATCCTGCGGACTCCAGGGGTGGCGGAGGCGATGCCCTGGCAGTGGTTCGGCGGCTCTTACAAAGATGAGCGCGACCCGGACAATTTCTTCCCGCGTTTCGGCGTCGACCCGAAGAAGGCTTTCCGCATCTTCTCTGAAATGAAGATGCCCGAGGATCAGATCAAGGCGTTTCAATCCGAGCGGCGGGCGTGTATTGTGGGCAAGGCGGTGGCCGCCAAGCACGGCTTCAAGACAGGGGACCGGATCACCATCACCGGCGATATCTATCCGATGAATCTCGAAGTGACGGTGCGGGGCATTTACGAATCCGAACTTGGAAGCGACAGTCTGTTCTTCGATTGGGAGTATGTGAGGGAGGCGCTGCCCGCGGGGCGGAGAGATTTTCTCAGTTCGATCAGCATCCTGGCGGATTCGCCGGAGTCGGTGCCGCGCATCATCAACGCGATTGACGATCAGTTCCGCAACGCGACAGTGCAGACGCGGACCGAAACGGAGCGGGCCTTCGCGCTGGGCTTTCTGAACCAGCTTGGCAACATCAAGCTGATCCTGTTAAGCGTGTGCGGCGCGGTGACGTTCACGCTGATGCTGGTTTCCGCAAATACGATGGCGATGTCGGTGCGGGAGCGTGTGCGGGAAGTGGGCATTCTAAAGACGCTGGGATTCAAGCCGCACCAGATCCTTACGATCATCCTGAGTGAAGCGGCGCTGATCGCCTGGCTTGGCGGCACGCTGGGCTTCCTGCTGGCGAGCGGGCTGTGTCTGATGATTCGCAGCGGGCCGGCGTTCAGCGCCGAGATCAGCACGCTGAGCGTGAAGCCTCCGGTGGCGGCGATGCTGATGGTGGTGGCGATTTTCGTGGCGGTTGGCAGTTCGCTGGTACCGGCGCTCGCGGCCGCCCGCATGCCGATTCTCGATGCGTTGCGGCGGACGGACTAACATGGACATCCCAGTCGCCTATAACCTGCGCAATCTTGCTGTCCGCAAAGGGACGACCATCATGACCGCGCTCGGCATCGCGCTGACGGTGGCGGTGCTGCTGGCAACCATGGCGTTGCTTGAAGGGCTGCAAACGCTGTTCAGCTCAAGCGGAGACCCGCTGCATGTGCTGGTGATGAGAAAGGGGTCGACGGCGGAGCTGACGTCGGTGGTGACCCGGCAGGTTTACCAGGACGTGCGATTCAAGCAGGGAATCGCCAGGTCGCGCTCCGGGGATCCGCTGGTGTCGCAGGAGATTGTGACGGTGGTGAACCTGCCGAGTGTGGACAATCCGGATGGCACCAACGTTACGCTGCGCGGGCTTTCGATGGCGGGATTGGAAATGCGGGACCAGATCAGGATTGAGAGCGGCCGGTGGTTCTCACCGGGGCGTGCGGAGTTAGTGGTGGGTAAGTCGATTGCCAGGCGCTTTCCTGACGCGCAGATCGGCAGGAAGATCCGGCTGGCGCGCACCACGTGGGAAGTGGTGGGTGTGATGGACGCCGGCACATCGGCGGCCAACAGCGAAGTGTTCGCCGATATCAACCAGATGGCGGCCGATTACAATCGCGAGGAGGCGCTGAGTTCTCTGCTGCTGAAAGCCGTGGATGAAGTATCGGCGGCGGCGCTGATCAACGACCTGGAGTCAGACCGGCGGCTGAACGTGACGGCGCAGTCAGAGAAGGATTACTTCAAGATGCAGACAAGCTCGGGAGATATCTTCCGGTACCTGGGCCTGTTCGTTTCGGTGATCATGGCGGTGGGGAGCGCGTTTGCGGCCATGAACACCATGTATGCGGCGGTGGCGCGGCGCACCAAGGAGATTGGAACGCTGCGGGTGCTGGGCTTTTCGCGCATCAGCATCATGGCCAGTTTCCTGATTGAGGCGCTGCTGCTGGCGCTGTTGGGCGGATTGCTGGGCATCCTGCTGGTGCTGCCGCTGAACGGGGCCACCACGGGCATCGGCTCCATCACTTTCAGCGAGGTGGCGTTCAGTTTCCGGGTGACGCCGAAGATCATGATGATGGGGGTGCTGTTCGCCATGGTGATGGGCGCCATGGGCGGATTGCTGCCCGCGGGGAACGCGGCGCGCAAAGAGATACTGACGGCGCTGCGTGAGATATAGGGGAACATGGCGGACGAGCTTTCCAAACTGAAGATCGATCGCGCGCGGAAACGGCGCAATGAGTCCGGTTGGGCGTCGAAATGGATCGCCGGCGGAGTGCTGCTGTTCGTCCTGCTGGGCGCGGGCCGGTTCGTCTATGGCCGCCTTGACACGGCGACAGAAGTGGAGACGCTGCGTGTGACGGCAGGCGTTGGGGGCGGCGCGGCAGGGGCGGCGGAAGGCGAAGTGATCCTGAACGCCACCGGATACATCATCGCGGCGCACAAGATTCAGGTTGCCTCAAAGGTGGTGGGCCGGGTGGCCTGGATTGGCGTGGAAAAAGGCGATCGGGTGCGCGAAGGCCAGGTGATCGTGCGATTGGAGGATGACGAGTATCGCGCGCAACTGCAGCAGGCAAACGGGCAACTGCAGGCGCTGAACGCGCGGCTGGAAGAACTGTTGAACGGATCGCGCCCGGAGGAAATCGCGGTGGCCAAGGCAAACGTGGAGCAGGCCAGCGCGGACCTGGCAAACGCCAAAGTTACTCTGGACCGCACATCGAAGCTGGTAGGAGAAGGCGTGCTGGCAAAGCAGCAACTGGACGACGCCCTGGCGAGGTACAACTCCCAGGCCGCGCGTGTCGCCTCACTGGAGCGCACCTTCGAACTGGTGCGCATCGGGCCGCGCAAGGAACAGATTGACGCCGTGCGCGGGCAGATTGAGGAAGTAAAGGGGCGCGTGGCGTTCTATGAAAGCACGCTGTCGAACACGGTGATCCGTGCGCCGGTAACAGGCACAATCCTGGAGCGGGCGGTGGAAAAGGGCGAATTCGTCACCACCAGTTTCGTGGGGGAGCGCGGGGCCAAGGGCTATGTCGTTTCGCTGGCAGACCTGAAGGACTTACAGGTGGAGTTGGATATCAATCAGAACGATTTTGGAAAGCTGGGTAAGAAACAAAAAGGCGTGATCACAACGGATGCCTATCCGGACCGGAAGTATCAGGGCTATATCTATGAGATCTCGCCTGAGGCGAACCGGGCCAAGGCGACCGTGCAGGTGAAGGTGAAGGTGGCCGATCCGGATGACCTTCTGCGGCCCGATATGAACGCCAGCGTTGCGTTCACGGCCGAACCCGTGGCCGCGGTGTCCGCAAACGAACCACCGAAGCCTTCGATTGTGATTCCCGCGTCGGCGGTGCGCGGCGATGCGGTGTTTGTGGTGTTGGGAGGAAAGGCGGTGCGGCGGCCGGTGAAGGTGGGGAATCCGGGGCCGAACGGGATTCGCGTGGAGCAGGGACTGATTGGAGGTGAGGATCTGATTGTGCGCCCGCCGGAGGGACTAAAGGACGGCGACCCGGTGACAAGGAGGCAGGGATGAGCGTGATCGTTACCAGGAACCTGAGCCGGGAGTACGTGCGCGACGAGTTCCACGTGATCGCCCTCGACAAGGCCAGCATCGAGATACAGAAGGGCGAGTTTGTCGCCCTGATGGGGCCGTCGGGCTCGGGTAAGTCGACGCTGCTGTACCTGATCGCCGCGATGGACCGGCCCACCGACGGCGAGATTCTCGTGCTGGATCAGGATTTGCGCCAGCTTTCCGACGGCGAGATCGCCACGTGGCGCAACGCGCACATCGGGTTCATTTTTCAGTCGTTCAACCTCATCCCCGTCCTGACGGCGATGGAGAACGTGGAACTGCCTCTGAAGCTGACCAATCTGAATAAGAAGGAACGCCGCGAACACGCCGAGGTGGCGCTGAAGCTGGTGGGGCTGGGCGACCGTTTGGGCCACTTTCCGCGGCAGCTTTCGGGCGGACAGGAGCAGCGGGTGGCGATCGCGCGGGCGCTGGTGACCGATCCGGACCTGATCCTTGCCGATGAGCCTACGGGCAACCTGGATGCGAACTCAGCCAATGAGGTGCTGACCCTGCTGGAACGTTTGAACAAGGAGTACGGCAAGACGATTGTGATGGTGACGCACGATCCGCACGCCGCACGGTTTGCGACGAAGATACGGTATCTGGAAAAGGGCGCGCTGTTGCCGGAAGGGCAGAAGCCTGAGGATTGGATGGCCGCGCTCTAGCCTTTGCGCAGCCCCTGCCACACGATGTCCACCAGATCGCGCGCAAAGCCGGGCGGCACCGTCCCGGACTCCAGATAGCGCGCGTAAAAGGCGCCCACCAGCAGTTGGATGGCGCACTCCACGTTCGCGCGCGGACGCAATTCGCCCTTTCTCCGCGCCCGCTCCAGGATGGTGCGCAGCATCTGGCGGCGGGGCGCCACCAGGCGCTCACGGAACAGGCTAAGCAGATCCGGAGTGTGCGATTCCTCGGCCAGCACCGTGCCAACCAGCGCCATTCCATTGGGCCGCATCAGCGAGCGGCGGAAATTCTCCAGGGTGGCGGCCAGGTCGCCCGCGGTGGAGCCTGTGTCCACGGCCGGTTCGGCGATCTGGATCGTGCGCAGGGCCGCCGTTGCCAGATCGGCTTTGCCGGTCCAGCGCCGGTAGATGGTGGGTTTGCTGACGCCCGCCGCGACGGCGATGTGATCAAGCGACATGCGGCTGTAACCCTCTTCGGCCAACTGGCGCAGGGCGACGTCGAGGATGCGGCGCTCGGTTTCCGGATCGCGGGGCCTTCCGGGGGCGGCGTCTTTTTTTGCGGCCACGGGACCATCTTGACAATCCATACCGATACGATACAGTATCGTAATTGTGAAGGGAGCCAAATGAAAATCGGAATCATCGGTTCGGGCAATGTGGGCGGGACACTGGGTGCGCGCTGGGCCGCGGCAGGCCATGAGGTGACCTTCGGGTCCCGCGATCCGGGATCGGAGGAAATGAAAGCGCTGTTGCAGAGAGCGGGGGCAAGCGCGCAGGCGGCGACGCTGGCCCGGACGGCCGCGGCAAACGAGGTCCTGTTGCTGGCGACGCCGTGGCCGGCGACCCGGCAGGTCTTAGGCGGCCTCGGCACGCTGGAGGGCAAAGTGTTGATCGACGCCACGAACCCGCTGCTGCCGGGGCTTGAGGGGCTGGAATACGGGACCACAACGTCCGGGGCGGAACAGGTGTCGCAATGGGCGCCCGGCGCCAGTGTAGTGAAGGCGTTCAATACGGTGGGATTCAACGTGATGGCGAACCCGCGGTTCGGGGATGCCGGCACGGCGCTGTTTTACTGTGGCGATGATGCGGGGGCGAAGACGGTGGTGCGGCAGCTTGCCGATGAACTCGGCTTCGATGCGCTCGACGCCGGCCCCCTCACCCAGGCACGGCTGCTGGAGCCGCTCGCGCTGCTGTGGATTTCGCTGGCCCTGGTGCACGGATACGGGCGGGAGATCGCCTTTCAGTTCCTGAGGAGAACGTAGCCGGGTACCCCCTTGAACGCGGCACGATAAAGGGATAAAGTGGGTCCAGATCTGGCTGGGGACACGTGTATTCCGGCCGATGGACAGATTCCAGAAGGATCAGCCGCCATGAGAATTCAGATTTTGCGAAGGGCCACGCCCCTGGTGTGTCTGCTGGCCCTGGGGCTGGCACCGGGGTCAGCCACGCCGGCTCACGCACAGGGCGACGCAATTGCGGTGCTGGAGAAGAAGTGCTTCCAGTGCCACGGCGCCGCGAAGATGGGCAACCTGGATCTGCGCACGCGGGAGGGGCTGCTGAAGGGTGGCGAGAAAGGGCCGTCTGTCGTTGTGGGCAACGCCGAGCAGAGCCCGCTGATCCATCGCGTGAGCGGAAAGACGGCGCCGAAGATGCCGATGGCGCCGGTTCCGGAGTTGACCGCGGCCGAAGTGGCGACGCTTAGAGAGTGGATCAACCAGGGGGCCAAATGGAACGACGCGCCGGCCGTGGCGCAGGCCGCACCATCGGGAAACAAGGAACGGCCGATCACGGAGCAGGACCGCCAATGGTGGGCCTTTCAGGCGCCCGTGCGGCACGCGGTGCCCAAGGTGAACGACCCGCGGTGGTCGCGCAATCCCATTGACGCATTTGTGGCGTCGGCGCGCGGGGCGAAGGGATTGTCGGCGGCGCCCGAGGCCGACCGGGCGACGCTGGTCCGCCGTCTATATCTGGACCTGGTAGGGCTGCTGCCTACGCCGGCCGAGGCGGATGCGTTCGTGAAGGATACCTCTCCCAAGGCCTACGAGAATCTGGTGGAGCGATTGCTTGCATCGCCGCACTATGGCGAGCGCTGGGGGCGCTATTGGCTGGATGTGGTGCGCTACGCCGACAGTTCGGGCTTTGAGCATGATCGCGACCTGGCGACGGCGTGGCGGTTCCGCGACTACGTGATCAAATCTCTCAACGAGGACAAGCCCTACGACCGGTTTCTCATTGAACAGCTTGCCGGCGACGAACTGGACGAACCCACCAATGACAGTCTGACGGCGACAGCGTTCTATCGCATCGGCCCGCGGGTCCGCTTCCGGGAAAAGGATAATCCGTTCTACCGCTACGACTATCTGGATGACGTGGTTCGCACGACGTTTCAGGGATTCATGGGCCTTTCGGTTCACTGCGCGCGCTGCCACGACCATAAGTTCGACCCCGTGAGCCGCATGGACTACTACCGGACACTGGCAATGTTCTTCGGCTTTGTGAACTACGATCATCCGCTGCTGCCCAGAGAGCAGGCCAAGGAATGGGCGCGCAAGACGCGGGAGATTGTCACGGCGATTGAACCGCTGAAGAAGGAGGTGGCCAAAATCGAAGCGCCCTATCGCAAGGCGCAGTTCGACGCGGGGTTGAGCAGGCTGCCCGAAGAAGTGCAGGCCGCCATCCGCGTGCCTCCCGATCAACGGACGGCGGGGCAGAAACTGCTGGCGGCGCAGTTTGAACGGGGGATGGGCAGTGGCGACGGCGATCCGGCGTTTATGGGCGAAGATCCCGCGCTGGCATTGCTCACCACCGCCGGGCAAAGGGCGCCCAACGTCAGCGGCGCGCCGGATTACGAAGGCGCCGGTCCGCGCAAGGCTGAGGCAGCGCTGAGGCTGAGCCCGGCCGATGCCGAGCGCCGGAAGGTGCTGCTGGAGAGGATCGCCGAGTTGCGCAAGCAGATGCCGCCGACTCCTTATGCGGTGGAAGGTGTGCGGGACGGCGATTTCCGGCTGGCGCCCGACGGGCCGGGTGACGATCCGCTTCCCGGGAAAACCTACCGTCCGGACTATCCGGACCTGGGCGAGGCTCACCTGCCGGAGCCGGGAATGAAGTACGAGGTTCCGTGGGTGCGCTTTGGCGCAAACGGCCTGGTGGTGGAGGACGACAACAAAGCGCCAGTGGTGCCGGCGGGTTACATCACCGTTCTCACCAAGGGTACGCCGCCGCCGGTGGCGAAGCCGCCCAGGCGCGATGATTACGTGACAAGCGGGCGCCGACGGGCGCTGGCCGAATGGATCGCCTCGCCGGACAATCCGCTGACGGCGCGGGTGCTGGTGAATCGGGTCTGGTACTGGCACTTCGGCCGCGGCATTGTGCAAACGCCGGGTAACTTCGGAAAGATGGGGATTGCGCCCACGCATCCGGAGCTTCTGGACTGGCTGGCCACGGAGTTTGTCCGCCAGGGCTGGAGTATCAAGAGTCTGCACCGGCTGATTCTGCATTCGGAAACCTACCGCATGGCGTCGGCTTCCTATGGGGCCGGGAACGCGGAGAAAGATCCCGAGAACATTTACCTGTGGCGGTATCCGGTGCGGCGTCTGGATGGCGAAATCATCCGTGACGTCATGCTTTCGGCCAGCGGGCAGATCAACCTGCAGGCCGGCGGGCCGCCCTTCTTCCCGTCGATTCCTCTCAGCGTGCGGGAGGGGTACCGGCAGGGTAAGTGGGTGCTGACGAAAGAAGGGCCCGAGACGTGGCGGCGCAGTGTGTATTCTTACTGGAAGCGGGGTATGAAATACCCGATGTTCGATGTCCATGATCAGCCGGACTTGAACGTCACCACGGAGAAACGCAATATCACCACCGTGCCGACGCAGGCGCTCACGTTGTTGAACAACGAATTTGTGTTGATCCAGGCACGCCACCTGGCGGAGCGGGTGAAGAAGGAAGCCGGAGACGATGCGGCGGCGCAGGTGCGCACGCTGTACCGGATTGCGTTGAGCAGATCGCCGGGCGATACCGAACTCGCCGGGCAGGTGAAGTTCCTGAACGCGCAGCGGGAATTCCAGGCGGCCCGGGCGCGGGGTGACGGCGCGGCTCTGGCGGCGCTCACCGATCTGGCGCACGTCATGCTGAACGCCAACGAGTTCGTCTATATCAATTAGGAAGTGAGAGTTACGCATGGATCCGCTTTGCAACAACCGCATGGGTAAGAAGCAGCGGCATGTCAGCCGCCGCGACTTCTGGTTTAACGCCGGCATGGGAATCGGCGGACTGGCTCTCATCGACCTGTTCAACCGGGACGGCTTGCTGGCTGCCGAGACCGCCCCGGCATCGTGCCCGGCGGGCGAAGCGGTGGACTCGCCCTACCGGCCCAAGAAACCGCACTTCAAGCCTCGCGCCAAGCAGGTCATCCACCTGTTCATGAGCGGCGGCGTAAGCCAGGTGGACACTTTCGACTACAAGCCGGATCTGTGGAAGTATCACGGCGTGGCGCTGACGGGCAAAGGCGAGGTGCGGGTGCGCCAGGGTTATCCCGGTCCGCTGATGAAGAGCCCGTTCAACTTCAAGCAGTACGGCAAGTCCGGCACGTGGGTGTCGGACCTTTTCCCGCACATTGGCGGCATCGTGGACGAACTGGCGTTTATCCATTCGGCCGTGGGCAAGTCAAACGATCACGTGCTTTCCCACTATGAGTGGAATACCGGATCGATCCTGATGGGTTTCCCGAGCGTGGGCGCGTGGGTCAGCTATGGGCTTGGCAGCGAGAACAGCAACCTGCCGGGCTTTGTGGTGATCTATGACCAGCGCGGCGGCCCGTTCAGCGGACCGGCCAACTGGCACGCCGGGTTCCTGCCGGCTTCCTATCAGGGGACAGTGTTCCGCTCCCTGGGCGACCCGATTCTGGACCTGTCTCCGCCGCCGCAGTACATGAGCGTGGAGGAGGAGCGGCGCAGGCTGGACCAGCTTGCCTGGATGAATCAGAATCACGCCGAGAAGAACCCTGGCGTTTCCGACCTTTCAGCGCGCATCGCTTCCTATGAACTGGCCTACCGGATGCAGTCCTGCGCTCCCGAAGCCGTGGATATCAGCAAGGAAAGTGAAGAGACCAAGCGGCTATACGGGCTGGACAACAAGGTTACTGAGCCGTTCGGACGGCAATGTCTGTTAGCCCGGCGGCTGATTGAGCGGGGTGTTCGCTTCGTGCAGCTTTACAGTGGATCGATTGTCAACCAGAACATCGATACCTGGGACGCGCACAGCAGCATCAAGGATAATCACGGGCTGCACGCGCCCGAGGTCGACAAGCCGATCGCGGGACTGATCACGGACCTGAAGCGGCGCGGCCTGCTGGATGAGACCGCGGTGGTGTGGCAATCCGAGTTCGGGCGGATGCCGATTTCGCAGCGCGCGCTGGGCCGCGATCACAACCCCGGCTGCCAGACCATGTGGATGTGCGGGGCGGGGATCAAAGGCGGCCAGCACATCGGATCGAGCGATGAGGTGGGATACAAAGCGGCCGAGCAGGTGATCTGGAACCACGACGTGCATGCGACATTGCTGCACCTGCTGGGGATGGATCACAAGCGGCTGACTTATTACTTCAACGGGCGGCACATGCGGCTGACAGATGTGCATGGGGAACTGATCCCGCAGCTTGTGGGGTGACGGCTCAGGAAAAAATGGCAGCCAACGGGACCGCGAGGTAGCCGGCTGAATTGCGGAGCACCCGGTCACGGGCTTCATACGATCCTTCCCTCGTGTGGACCCAAGCGCGCTGCGTTTCCGGCCGGATCACCCAAACACAGGGAACGCCGAAGTTCAGAAAATCGTCGATCCTGTTCTGGACATCGGCGGCAGGGTCGTCGGGCGAAAGCACCTCCACCACTACTTCAGGCGGTTCGGTGATGGTCCGTCCAGCCGGCCTTCCGCCGCGGAGAATGGCCACGTCAGGGACGCGAAACCGTTCCGGCTTCACTTGCACCCGGACTTCTACGCCGGCCCAGAAGCCAGGGCATTGGGTTTGGACGTAGAGATAGGCGCGGCCCTGGGCGTCGCTGTGGCTGATTTCTCCCGCGTTACGTTTCTCGAGCCTGCCTTCAAGATCGTCGCAGTCCGGGTGGTAGATCTGACTCAGATAGTCCGCCAGCGGAATGAGGACGGCAGTGTTCACACGCCGATTGTATCGCCGGGCGCAGGCGCTACTGGCCGTCCAGAGTGAACGTGATCAGTACGTCGCCCACCGGCATTGACACGTGTTGTTTG
>JANRLE010000214.1:0-17088 GCA_033762895.1 Bryobacteraceae bacterium
CCTTCACCGCTTGCCCAAAATGCAGTACGCTTAGCGATCATGCTCATCTTCGCTCTGGCCTCCGCGCTGGCCGCCTACGGGGCATCCCCATACTTCCCTCCGCCAGATTCAGCCGGCGGCTGGCGCACACTCACTGGCGCGTCCAACATCCGCAAACACACCGCCATCGACGTCGCCAGGCTTGATGAGGCCTTCCGCTACATTCAGCAAACCAGCCAGCACGGCGGACTGCTGGTGGTGCGTCATGGCTACCTGGTGTACGAACGGTACTTCGGCCGTGGCCATCGCGAGGCGCTTCCGGAACTGGCCTCATGTGGCAAAGCGTTCACCAGCCTTGCCGTAGGCATCATGCTCAAGGAACATGCCAAGCAGTTCCCCAATGGACTGGAGGAAAAGGTCTACTCCCCGAAGTATCTGCCGGGCCTGGAACTTCCGCTGGAGGACCCGCGCAAAGCGGAAATCACCCTGGGACAACTGCTTTCCATGTCCGCCGGAATTCGCGGAACGAACCCGGCGTATGTAAAGGGCGTGCGGCAGACGTGGGAAAATCCGACCGAAGACAATGGCCCTTATTCCACTACCGACGGGTTCGCGCTGCGGCAGACGCTATGGTGCGCGCCGGGCGATTGTTATTCCTACTCCACCGCCACCAGCCATCTTCCCGCCATGATCGTGCGCAAGATCACGGGCATGGAGATGGAGGACTACATGCGCCAACGTCTCACCGGCCCGATGGGCTTCGGCCCGTGGGGCTACGCCATGTACCGGCCCAAACTGAAGGGCGGCATCGACGCCAACGGCCGCATGTTTCACACACCCGGCGGAGGCAGCATCGCCGTGCGGTCGACCGATATGCTGCGCTTCGGCTACCTGATGCTGCGCCAGGGCCGCTGGGGCAAACATCAGATCGTGCCCGCCGAATTCGCGAAGATGTGCGGCAGAATGGTGAAGTACAACCCGCACTATACGCACAGCTTCAATTTTAACGTGAATGAAGATGGCCATCTGGCCAGCGTGCCGCGCGATGCTTATTGGAAGGGCGGCGCGGGCGGATACGCCATCTATGTGGTTCCGTCGCTCGATCTGGTGATCTGGAAAATGGGCGGCAACGAAAGCCAGTACAATCCGGAGTTGACGCGCCTGCCGGTGAAGTATTCATACGACGGATCGCGGGACGGATGGAAACCCGGCGACCCCAAGTTAATCGGCGATGCCACCGGGAAGACACTGCAGATGGTGATTGCCGCGATCGGACAGTGAACCGGATACCATGGCCGTTATAATTGAGTTCTTTCACCACCATGCGCACCGCTGCCCTGTTTCTGCTATCGGCCCTGGCTCTGCCGGCCCAAAACGCCACACGCCCTGACCGCTTCCATGTGGAACATCCCACGCTGCTGAACCTCGGCTTTGAATGGGCCATTGAAGGAGATGCCAACCGCAACGCCACCGTGGAGGTCCGCTTTCGCAAGGCGGGAACACAGGCGTGGCGTCCGGCGCTTCCATTGCTGCGCGTCGGCGGCGAACAGGTTTATCGCACCCGCGAGAGCATGACCTACACCGTGCCCGCGGGCTTCGCCGGCAGCATCCTGAATCTGGAACCCGCCACCAGCTATGAATGCGAGTTTACGCTGAAGGATCCCGACGGCGTCACCGGCCAGGCCGTGCAGCGGACCACCGTGGCCACGCGCGCCGAACCGAAATCCTACGCGGGCGGACGCGTCCTGCACGTCTATCCGCCCGACCACCAGGGGCCGCGCCAGGAACCGAGTTTCATTGGGCTGAAGCAGGCCTACTACGGACTGGGCACCGGGGACTGGACCTCGGTACGCATGAAGAAGGTCCAGCCCGGTGACACCATCCTGGTCCACGCCGGACTTTACCGCTCCGAACGTACAAACTATGTCGACCCGCTCAGCGCGCCGTTCACCGGGTCCTGGTCACTTTCCGTAAAAGGCACGGCGGAGAAGCCAGTTACCATCAAGGGCGCCGGCGACGGGGAGGCGATCTTTGACGGCGCGGGGAACTATAAGTTGTTCGATGTGATGGCGACCCACCACCATATCTTCGAAGGCCTCACCTTCCGCAACACCGACGTGGCCATCTTCGCCGGCGAAAAGGACGTGATGGGCGCCGTGGCGCTCACCGTGCGTAACTGCCGTTTTGAAGATGTGGGCGTGGGCGTTTGGACCGAAAACGCCGGTTCCCAGGACTTTTTCATCTCCGACAACCTGTTTCTTGGGCGCGAGGACCAGATGCGCCTGATCGGCTGGAACCAGGCCGGCATGCGCACCGCGGGCATTTATCCATCCCACCAACTGCGGAGTTTTTTCGCGGTTAAAGTGTACGGCCCGGGCCACATCATCGCTCACAACGCGGTGGCTTACTTCCACGACGGCATCTGTATCTCCACTTATGGCCCGCCCGAGGCCGACCCCGAACGGCGCGCCTCGTCAATCGACATCTACAACAACGACATTCATCTTTCCAATGACGATTTCATCGAATCCGACGGCGGCACACACAACATCCGAGTCTTCCAGAACCGGGGCGTGAACGCGGCGCACAACGGCTACAGCGCGCAGCCCATGTTCGGCGGCCCGGTCTATTTTTTCCGCAACATACTGTATCACGTGCCCGCCGGCGGAGCGTTCAAGTTCAGCGCCAAGCCTTCCGGCATCCTGGCTTACCACAATACGCTGATTGCCGAGCAGACCGCGCGCGATCCTTACTCGAACACCCATTACCGCAATAACCTGATTCTCGGCCGCGATATGGCAAACCGCGGCGTGATGACGTGGGCCAATTCGACGGCTGATTACAGCAGCGACTACAACGGCTACCGCCCCAACCGCGGCGTGCGCGAACAGTACTCATGGTTGGCGCCGGCGCCCGGAAAGACCGTCTATGAGCCGCAGGATGCGGATTGGCGGAGCTTTGCCACGCTCGCGGAGTTGCAGAAGGCTACCGGCCAGGAGGCGCATGGCCTGGAAGTGGATTACGACATCTTCGAGAAGCTGGCGCCGCCAGATGCCGCCCGGCGGCATCATGTGTATCACGCCATGGATCTGAACTTCCGGCTGAAGCCGGGCGCCAGGGGCGTGGACGCAGGCATGGTGTTACCCACGATCAACGACGGCTTCGCGGGTAAGGCGCCCGATCTCGGCGCGCTGGAGGTTGGGCAGCCGGAGCCGCATTACGGGCCCCGGTGGATCACGTGGAAGCCGTTCTACCGGTAGGCGACGGGTTGAATTTCGGCGGCGATGCCCCTCCAGGCATTCGCGTCTAGCGCTGCATTGATGAGCGTTTGATATCCGTTGACGCCATCGGATTGTCGGCCGTCCTGAAAGGTCAAATAAAACGTCATGTTCGAACTGGATCGTGATGGCGTCTCACCCCCGGGCTCGAGTGATAGAGATAGAATAGTGGTAGGCGGCAACTGCGAGTATGAGCGCCGTTCCAGGAACTGCACCACCATCGCATCTCAAGGACACCCTACGTCGGCAAGGATCCACTGCTGACTTTGTCGTTGGCGCCTATCGGGATTGCATCTCTGACCTTCGCGCCCATTATTCCAACTATTCCAACATGGCTGGCCGCGAAAGAAACCAGGAGTTTGAGGACTGGCTTCGTAGTACCCTTCCTCTCGACCTCTGGCATAACCTAAAGAACCTTCGGCTGCTCCGGAACCGAATTGAGCACGAAGGAACTGTGCCAACAGAGGGGGATCGCGAGATTGCGATCGGCACTGTGAAAAAGCTTATTGCATTTCTTTGGCCACCGCAGATCTCAGAATCAGGCGAGCAAGGGCGAGTTATGGAAAAATGCGACTGGAAGGCGTTCCAATTGCGAGCTAAGCAGTTCTTCGAATCCGAACTCGGTTGTGAACTTCGACAGTAGGTTCGAATGATAACCCCCGATGGGCAACAACACCGCTTCGACTTAGCGGCGATCGACCTAAGCGTCTTAGTTGAATGCAAGAGCTACACGTGGACAGTATCAGGAAACCTGCCATCGGCGAAAATAAATCACGCAAAAACTGATGCGCTCTTGCTGAGGGCGACCAGTGCACGACGGAAGATTCTTGTGTTCGAAGATCACTTGAATACGAAGTCCCAAAGTTTGGCCGGTGTGTTCGTTCGCCAAAACAACAGTTGGTTGGCGGACGTTGAGGTCTGGCGAGAAATCGATCGGCGGTTCGAAACCGTTCGTCCCGGCCCTGGTTCGGCTGGAGAAAAAGACTGATCTCACCAGCATTCTCATAACGCCGGCGAACATAAACTGGACTTTGCGGGCAACCCCTGCGTGCCATCTTGGGAATCCGCATATTTCCAGACAGGGCGTGTTGAGTTGGAGTCCTCGGGTGGAGCACGCGCGGCGGCGGGTACGCATTGCCTCGGGATACGACTGGCGAGAATACCGGCTGGGTTGAGGCAATCGGTGGTGTCGTGGAGTTGGATTCGCGAGCCGCGGCACCCGAAAGGCGTTGTGGCAGTCGATCGAGAACAGCGGCGTGCTCGCGGCCAGAGTGTTGGTCGGCGCTCTTGGAACGGAACCACGACCGCCCGCCGCGCGAACCGCGCACTCAACACCCGCGGACCCTGCCATCGGGCCTCGCGGCGCCCGCAACTCCCCTGATGGACCGGAAGGATGGGATTCCGGTCTTGGCAGCAGGGGAATCCGGATCTCACGGCTTGGCCGCGCGGCGGCGGAACGATGGCGCGCCGAACGGTGTGTCGACGTGGCCGGCCAGTTCTTCGGCCAATTCGGGCGTGGCGGCGACGACGAAGCGGACACGGTAGCGGTCAAGTCCCTTGGGCCACTCCTTGCGCGGTTTGGTTTCCAGGATCGCCTCCATTTCAGTGTAGGGACCATGCAGGTCAAAGGCGCCATGTTCGTCGAGGCCGCGGACGACAGCGCCCGCGCCATCCGCCAGGAACAGGCCCGGCAGGGCGTCGAGGAGCCGGAATCCCTTGGTGAATTCGAGTGCGGCGTCGATCGAACCATCGGCCACCAGGAGAGGGCCGCGGCTTCCACCGTAGGATACGATTGACACGTCGCGGCGGTCGCACAGTTTGGGTGCGTGCGCGGCGCAGAGACCGATGCGATTGGCGTGGCCAAGGTAGAGGTTGATTGTGGCGCCCTTCAGTTCCTTGCGCGCGGTGGGGTGTAGGTAATAGATCGAGCCGAAGGCGTCACGACGGCCGCTGAGCTTGCGGCGGAAACGAATCGCCTGCGTGGACGCGCCGCGGACCCGGCTATAGATGAGCCCGCGCATGTAATCACTGGCGGAGGCGGCAATGAGGCCGGCTCCTTTCTGATAGACGCTGGCGAGGCAAGTGCCGCCAAGTTTCCGTTCGAAGGCGACGGTGTCATCGGCACTGTCGCATTGCAGGATGTACTTATACGTGCGGGCTCCGGCGGGATAGATCTCGACACCGGTCTCCTCGTCGATGACCAGCACGCCATGGGAAAAGGGATGGTCGTTCTGGTTGGCCAGGAGGCTGATGAGCGCGCGCATGGCGGAGGATGTTGAGTAGTCGACCGGTTGGGTGGGGTCCTCGCCGGGAGAAAGGCCGGTGATCTTGCAGTCGAGGGTTTCAGCGGTCCGCATTCCCCAGGGACGAGCGAGCGTGCGGTGGGCAGCGCGATCCGCGGCGGTGACCAGCGCCGTGCAGGTATGGCCGAGTGCGTGGGCGGTGGCGCTGTCAACGAGGACTGCGCGTAGGAAGTACTCCAGGGGTTTGTCGAGAGCCTTGGCGTAGATCCGATAGTCGCCGAGTGGCACGCCGGGCTCGCCACGCTCGATGGCGCCGACGCGGCGTTGGGTGGAGTCGGCGTTACCCCCGAAGCCAGGGACGGACTTTTGTGCCCAGCCATTTGCCTCGCGAAGTTCGAGGAACTTCGCCCCGTCGTACTTCGCGGCGAGAGTCCTGCTGAGTTTTGAATCCGTCATTTGGCTCATTATCCGAAAGCGAGGGAGAGCGAGTCCAGTGAATTGTCTGGAGG
Source organism: Bryobacteraceae bacterium (assembly GCA_033762895.1). GTDB lineage: Bacteria > Acidobacteriota > Terriglobia > Bryobacterales > Bryobacteraceae > CADEFT01. Next base: position 6,010 of record JANRLE010000214.1, read on the forward strand.
GAAACCGGAGTTGGACCGGAGTACATGCGGAGAGCTTCGCACCTCCTGTTTCTCTCCGCTCGAAACGCTTGAACAGAGCGGAGGCCGGCATTGAGACTGGGAGGCGTCACTTTGTTGTGACTGTAGTGAGAATCAGAGCTAAGGAGAGTTAGAGATGATGAACAACCGGGTTTGGACTATGCCGGCCGCGCTGCTACTGGTAGCGGCTGCGACTGCGGGACAGACAATCGAGTCCGAGGTGATGGTGGGTTCCGGCACCATTGTTCCACGGGCGGCCGCCTCGGGTTTGCAGACGCGCAGGGTGAGTCCGGGGGCGGTGGTGAGCGGCACGTTCTCTGTGCAGGCCGCCGGCAGTTACGAGATCACCATGACTTGTTCGAATGATAGTTATGCCGGCTTGCCGCTGGAGCAGTTGAGCGTAACAGTGGACGGAGTTCCAATGAGGCAGACCGCGGCGTGCCCGAATACGGCGGTGGCGGGTCAACCCGGTGCTGGGTGGAACGTGTTCCGGACGGTCTCATTTGGGACCACCAACCTGGGAGTGGGGTCGCACACACTGGTGGCTCGGGTGCTGGACCCGACGGATGGCTATCAGTTGGAATTGGATAAGTTCGCAACCAGCCTGGTTTCCGTGCCAGCGGCGGGCGTTTCAGTGGAGGTGGTGGCGGGACTCGTGCAGAACTTCCCGGCCAGTTCGTCCACGGTCTTCACCGCAGCGGCGAGTTGCACGGCGGCCTATCCGGTGCGGGTGGGAGGCGGCTGCGTAGTGAACAACGCGCAGCGATTCCGGCTGAGCACGTCGGCCCCGTCGGGCGGAGCTGACTGGGTTTGCCACTGGAGCCGGGAGTCGACAAGCTACATCGGGCAGGGTCAGGCGTTTGCGATCTGCGCCAAGAAGTAGGCACAAGAGCAGAACATGCGGATGGCGCGGGCCGAATCAGGAAAGTGGCCCGCGCGGTTCGCGCCCTGTCAGATATTTACCGCTTCCGCTTCTCCGCCGACTCATTCAAATACCCCGTAAACGCCTCCAACGCCTTCGACAAATATCGCCGTTCCAACCGGACATATCCAACCCGCCGAATAGCCTTCGGCTCGAGTTCGATCAGCCGGCATCCCTCGCTTAGATTCCGCGCCATCTCCGGCACAATGCTCACGCCAAACCCGGCGCGGATCAATTCAAAAATCGTCAGAAACTGATCCACCTCGAACTGCCCCGCAAAGCGCGCCTTTGACCGGTCGCAGAACGCCAGCGTTTCATCCCGCAGGCAGTGGCCGTCCTTCAGAATCAGCAGCCGCTCTTCGGACACACGCCGCAACTGCACTTTGTTTGCGGCGGCCAGCGGGTGGCCTTGCGGAACCGCCAGATAGAGCGGTTCGCAGAACAGTTCCTTCATCATCAGACCGGCGTTTTCCACCGGCAGGCTCAGCACCGCCAGGTCCAGCATCCCCTCCAGCACCTGTTCCACCAGTTCCGCTGTTGTGCCCTCCCGGACGTGCAAATCGACGTCCGGGTAGCGCCGGGTGAACCCCTTCAGCAGCGGCGCCAGAAAGTAGGGCAGGATGGTCGGAATCGCGCCCACCCGCAATGGACCGCCTACGCCTTTGCGCGCCCGCTCCAGATGTTCCGGCAGCGCGGCGGCGTCCTCCAGCAGCGCCTGCGCCTTGCCGAGAATCGCCTCACCCAGCGGCGTCAGTTCAATCCTCCGGTTCAGCCGTTCAAACAGCGCGCCGCCGAAGCCCTGCTCCAGTTTGGCGATCTGTTCAGAAAGCGAGGGCTGGGAGATGCCCAGGTCCTCGGCGGCCTGTGTGAAGCTCCCTGTCCGCGCCACGGCGCAGAAGTATTCCAGTTGCCTCAAGTCGAACCCGCGCGTCCGCGCCTTCTGTACCATAGGATATTCCGATCAAGACGATAGTCTCACCGAGCTTGACCTATGTCAATGCCGGCTCGTATGCTTTTATGCATGAAGACGAACATTCGGTTAGTGCTCCGCGCCCTCGTGGCCGCGGCGCCATTCGTACTCACAACCGCCGTTCAAGCACAGCAACCCCAGTCCAACAAGTTCTGGTGGCCGGAGAAGCTTGACCTCTCCCCGCTGCGGCAGAACTCGGCTGACTCCAACCCGCTAGGCGGGGACTTCAACTACGCCAAAGCCTTTGCCACGCTCGACCTGAAGACCGTCAAGCAGGACATTAATCGGGTGCTCACCACGTCGCAGGACTGGTGGCCGGCCGATTACGGCAACTACGGACCATTGTTCATCCGCATGGCCTGGCATAGCGCCGGCACGTACCGCACCATGGATGGGCGCGGCGGCGCCGATGGCGGCCAACAGCGTTTTGACCCGCTCAACAGTTGGCCCGACAATGCCAATCTCGACAAAGCCCGCCGCCTCCTGTGGCCGGTGAAACAGAAGTACGGCCAGAAACTCTCCTGGGGCGACCTGATGGTGCTGGCCGGCAACGTGGCTCTGGAAAACATGGGCTTCAAGACCTTCGGCTTTGCCGGGGGCCGCGCCGACGACTGGGAACCCGAACTGATGTATTGGGGCCCGGAACAGAAGATGCTCGACGACAAGCGCTACAGCGGGAACCGCGATCTGAAACGGCCGCTGGCCGCTGTGCAGATGGGGCTGATCTATGTGAACCCGGAAGGCCCCAACGGCAACCCCGATCCGCTGGCCGCCGCCAGGGATATTCGCGAAACCTTCGGCCGCATGGCGATGAACGATGAGGAAACAGTTGCCCTCATCGCCGGCGGACACACCTTCGGCAAGGCGCATGGCGCGCACGCTCCGGATAAATGCGTGGGACCCGAACCGGCCGCCGCCAGTGTCGACAAGCAAGGCCTTGGCTGGGAGAACAAATGCGGCAAAGGCAACGCCGGCGACACGGTGACCAGCGGGTTGGAAGGCGCCTGGAGCGGCAGCCCCACCAAGTGGTCCTCGCAGTATCTGGACAACCTGTTCTCTTTTGAATGGGTGAAGACGAAGAGCCCCGCCGGCGCCACGCAGTGGATTCCCGCCAATCAGCAGGGGGCCAATCAGGTTCCCGACGCGCACGACCCTTCCAAGCGTCACGCCCCGATCATGTTCACCACCGACATTGCGCTGAAGATGGACCCGGCCTACCGGGAAATCGCCATGCGCCTGTGGAAGAATCCGGAGCAGTTCCAACTCGCGTTTGCCAAGGCGTGGTTCAAACTCACCCACCGCGACATGGGCCCGAAAGCGCGTTACGTAGGTACAGAAGTGCCGAAGGACGACCTGCTGTGGCAGGACCCGCTGCCCAAGGCTACCTACAAGCCGGTGGACGCCAAGGATGTCGCGGCGCTGAAAGCGAAGATCCTCGCCTCCGGCCTGACGGTACCAGAACTGGTGCGGACGGCCTGGGCCTCAGCCGCATCTTTCCGTGGCACCGACATGCGCGGCGGCGCCAATGGAGCCCGGATCCGCCTTGCACCGCAGAAGGATTGGGAAGTAAACAATCCCGCTGAACTGGCGAAGGTGTTGCCGCGGCTCGAAAACATCCAGAGCGAGTTCAACGCAAAATCCGGCGGCAAGAAGGTCTCTCTCGCCGACCTGATTGTTCTCGGTGGCAGCGCCGCGGTCGAGAAAGCGGCCAAGGACGCCGGCCACAGGGTGCAGGTTCCGTTTACACCGGGCCGCGTGGATGCAACACAGGAACAGACCGACGTTGTTTCGTTCGCGGCACTCGAACCGGCGGCGGACGGTTTCCGCAATTACTACCGCAAAGGTCAGACGCTTTCCCCGGCCGAAATGCTGGTGGACCGGGCGAAGATGCTGAACCTCACCATTCCGGAAATGACGGTGCTGATCGGCGGCCTGCGGGCCCTGAACGCCAATACCGGCGGCGCCGCGCACGGTGTGCTCACTGACCGGCCTGGCGCCCTGAACAATGCGTTCTTCGTGAACCTGCTGGACATGTCCGTCAAGTGGAACAAGTCCACGAAAGAGGATGGCCTATACGAGGGAGTGGACCGCAAGACCGGCGCGGTCAAATGGACCGCCACCCCGGTTGACCTGATCTTCGGTTCGAACTCGGAATTGCGCACCGTGGCTGAAGTCTACGCCGCGGCCGACGGCAAGGAGAAGTTCGCGAAGGACTTCGCAAAAACGTGGGCGAAGGTGATGAACCTGGACCGTTTCGACCTGCGCTGAAGTCTGGAAGGCGAATAGGAGCGGCGGCGGCAGGCGCCGCCGTTTCCTTTTTACCCGCCGCCTGCCACGCAAACGCCGCAATCGCCGCTGCTAGAATAGGCGTTTTCCCGTCTCATGATCTCAACGATCTGCCTCGCGTGTTTCCTCGCCTCAGCGGCGGCGCAGGAATGCAGTCTGCTGCCAGTTACCCCCGCCCAGCCGGCTCCCAAAGTGGAGGAAGGCGAGCGGGCCACCGAATCGGAGACCTTCCAGACCACGGCATTCGCCCTGTCTCCCTCCGGCCTCCCTCATTTCTACGACAGCGCGAGCCGCATCCGCCGGATCGGGCCGGACGGCCGTATCACGACGCTGGCCGGTAACGGCGTGCGCGGCGAAACGCTGGAGCCCGGCCCCGCTTTGGAGGCCGCGCTGCCCGCCATCACGCAACTGGCCTTCTCCCCTTCCGGCGTTCTCCATTTCGCCGCCCAAGGCCGCGTCTTCCGTCTGAATGGCGCCATCATCGAAGCGGTGGCCGGGTCCGGGCGCGCGGGCTTCAATGGCGAATCCGGCGCCGCGCTGGAGATCAACCTTGGCGGCATTGTGAATCTCGCCTTTGAGCGCGACGGCGGACTGTTGCTGATCGACGGGTTCAACCGCGTGCGCCGCCTGGATTCAGACGGCATCGTCCGCACGGTGGCCGGATCGGTACTTACCGCGGCGACAAACGGGTTCACCGGCGATAACGGACCCGCCACCGCGGCCGCTCTCTCCAATCCGCGCCAGGTGATACCGCTGCCCGATGGCGCCTTCTGGGTGAAGGACCTGGGCGGCCGCCACTTGCGCGTTGTCACACCAGACGGCTTGATTCGGACAATGAACTCCAATTTCGAGGCAGCGGTGAACATCGTGATGTTTCCTGACGGCACGCCGGGCGCGGCCACGGCCAACCGGCTGTACCCCATCGGCTCCAACGGCGCGATCGAAACCGGAGGCGCGCGGTTCCCGCCCTTTACCGGCACTCCGCTGGCCGTCGATTCCCAGGGCGCGCTCTACTTCCTTGGATCGGCCCGCCCGGAGCAGCGCAATCCCCTGGTGCGCCTGCTGAATCGCACGCAGACGGTGGTGGCCGGGGCGCCGGTGGCGGCAATCGTCGATGGACAGGCTCCGCCGTTCGGCATCTGGCGCAACGGCAGCCTGCTCTACGCCGCTTCGCTGGGGGGCAAGGCCGGCATTCTGGAAGCACGCCCCGGGCAGGCGCCGCGTTTTGTCGCCGGCGGAGGCGCCGATATCGGCGACGCGGAAGGCAAGGACGCAACCAGCCTCACCTTCTTCGGCATCGTTGCCTTTTCGGTGGACGGCGAAGGCCGTATCATCGCCGCCGACGTCTACCGGCGCCGTATTCTCGTGGTGGACAACACGGGAAAGACGTCGGTTCTGAAAGCGGGCGGTGAACCGATCGTCTATGCGCCGCTCGGATCGCTCTCCAATCTGCAGCGCATCGCCGCCGATGGCCCAGGCAACATCTACTGGTACGCGCGGGGCGCGACGCCGGCAGGCGGGGTTTTCACAGCGGACATCGCCGTCTGGAATCGCGCGGATTCGACGGTGAGCAGCTTCCGCGTCACCGGCCTTGCCGCCCTTACCCGGCTGGAAGATGGCAGCGCGGCGGTGCTGGCCGGCAATGGCGTGAACTTCCGGACCGCTTATCGCATCTCTCCCGCGGGTCTGGGCGATCCGCTTCCCGCTTTCCGGATGCTGCCACTGCAATCGGTGACGCGCTATGACGGCGAGGCCTACTTCACCGCCGCCTCGCGCCTTTTCCGCGGCGAACCGGGACGGCTGCGGATGCTGGAAGCGCCGCCCATCCCCATCGGCGCCGCCTTCGTTCCTGATTTCGTACTGGCTTCCAGCCAGGGTCTGCTGCTGCATCTCAGCGACGGCGGTTTCTACCGCATCCAGAATCCCGATGCCTGCCGATGGTCGCCGCAGCCGGCCATCGCAAGCGTGGTCAACGCCGCCAGCTTCGAGTTTCCGAACATCATGGCCCCGCGGCAGTTGTTGACCATCTTCGGTAGCGGGCTGGGCCCGGACCAGGGACAGGGCATCGCGCTCGACGGTGCATTGCGGGCGGGCGCCCAGCCTGCGCCCTACCCCACCTTGCTGCTGGGTAACTTCTCCGGCGCCAATCCGAACGCCACGCTCACCGGCACTCCGCTGCCGGTCATCCACTCGAGCCCGGGCCAGATGACCGTACAGGCGCTGTCAGCAACGCCCGCCTCCCGCCAGTACCTGCTCTATTTCGGATGGCAGGGTCTGCAACTCATCCACGCCACGCCCATCAGCGTGCAGCAGGCGGCGCCGGGTCTGTTCGCCGCCGATGGACTGGCTGTGGCGATCAACGAGGACGGCAGCCGCCACTCCACAGAGAACCCCGCTGCCGCCGGGTCGTTGATTCAGTTGTTCGGCACGGGATTCGGAGCGATCAACGGCGCTCTGGCCAACGGCGAATTCGCCACCGCGCCGCTGCCCGTCAGCGCTCCCGTCACCGTCACCATCGGTGGAGAAGAGGCGGAAGTGGAATTCGCCGGCGCCGCGCCAGGGCTGATCGGCGGCGTGTATCGCCTGGAGGTCCGCGTTCCCGACACGCTCGATACCGGCGCTCACCCGGTCACCGTGCAGGTGGAGGGACAAACCGTTCGTTCCACCCGGCGCGCCTCCATCGCCGTCAGAAAATAATCTTCAGTCCCAATTGCACCTGCCGCGGCGGGTTTTCCTGCCCGCTCACCACACCGAAAAGGGGCGTGTTCACCGTGGTGCCGGGCTGCCCGAACATGGGATGGTTCAGCAGGTTGAATGCCTCACCGCGCAGTTCGATGCGGGCCCGCTCCCGCACGCGGAACATCTTGAACACGGAGAAATCCACCAGTTGCAGACCGTCGGCGCGCAGATTCGGATGAATGCGCCCCAGGTTCCCGAAGGTGAACTCCCGCGGCTGCGAAAACTGGCTGGTGTCGAACCAGCGTGCCAGCGTCCGCGCCGAACCCAGATCCGCATTCACGTTGGTGGCATCCGGCCGCTGGTTTCCACCGTAGGAAAAGCTGGTATTCTGCGGCACCTGGAACGGCATCGGCATACCCGAGGAAAGCGTCAGAATGCCATTCACCTGCCACTGCCCGAACATCGCGTCCGCCCACTTGCTCCAGCCGCTAAACAGCGATTTGCCGCGTCCGAACGGCAGTTCGTAGTTCAGGCTGGTGACGAAGCGGTGAGGCTGGTCGTAGGAGGAAATTGAGCGATCGCACTTCCGGCAATACGCGTCGCGCAGCGTGTTGGCGCCGCCCGCCCAGTTGCCATCCACGGGATCAGCGATCGTCTTTGACCACGTGTAGGACACCGTTGCGTTCAGCCCCCGCGCGTACCGCTTCTCCAACCGCGTCTGCAAGGCGTGGTAGTTGGAACTGCCCCACCCGCTCACCGCCGCGGTGACGTCGGTGAAATGAGGATAGTTGCGCAACAGATAGCCGCGCTGCACGGTCGGCTGCGACATCACGCCGACGTTGATGTGGCCGAAAAACGGATTGGGCACCTGCTCCAGCAGCCGGTTGCCCATTGTAAGCAGGTCAGGATGAAGCTGGTTGAGCAGCGTGTTCAACGACAGGTTGGTACCTTTGTTCGCCGCATAGGCCACCTCCCACATCATGTTCCCGGGAAGGCTCTTCTGGATCGTGAAATTCCACTGCTGGTTGTAGACAGGACGCAGCGCCTCAGGCCAGGGACCACTCAATGCCTCGCCTACCTGACTGAGCAATCCGTCCACCGTGCCCCGTGGCAAATTGAAGGCGCCGGGAAACGGGTTGCGCAGCAGATTCGTCGGCGTGATGCCGTCCACGCTGGCCAGCCACGGCGTGCTGGAACTGAATCCACCGGCAACGAATCGCGGATTCACCGCATAGGCCGGAACTCCGAAGAAGATGCCGTAAGCCCCGCGAATCACCGTCCCCGGCTTCAGTTCATAGGCGAACCCGAACCGAGGATTCATCTGGCGGAAACTCGTCGCGCGCGCCTCCCTTCTGCCCAGGCTTTGGCCCGCGAACAGGTAGCCGCCTCGCAAGTCCATACCTACGCGCTCACCTAACGGATTGCGAACATAGGGATCGATCACCGCCAGCCGGTCAAACCGCTCCGTTACCGCGCTTTCGAAATCCCACCGGAAGCCGAGATTCAGCGTCAACCGGCGCGCCGCCTTGAAATCGTCGTTGAAGTAGAAGGCGCGGTAGTGGTTGGCGTTGGCGGGGCGAATGCCCTTGGTCAAGCTGCCGGCGGTCCCCGTTCCCAGCAGGAAGGAAGCATAGCCGATCCCGCCCGCCGCGGTGGCCGTACGGGCATCGGGGCCCTGTGTCATCGCGCGGCCGAAGGTGAATGTGCCGCTTGGTGAACCAAGCTGCTGGAAGTTGTTGATGTTGACGCGCCCCTCGTAGCCGTACTTCAGGCTGTGCCGGCCCTTGGTCTGGGAGAGGTTGGCGATCATGATGTGCGTGCCGTTGCGCATCTGCCAGAACGAGCCACCGTTGGCTCCGATCTGGGCGTGGTCCTGCGGGGAAAATGTCGGGAAGATCGGCTCATCCACCACGGAGTCGATCGACGTTGGAAGTCCAAGGTCGGAAGGCTTGACGCCCCAACCATAGGGATGACGCGTGCCCGCGGCGCGTCCGAACCCATAACGCAGATTCAACACCATCGTCGGCCGCAGCGTGTGAGTATAGTCCAGAGCCGCGTTCTGCAGCCGCTCATACCGGTTGCCATCGTTCGGCATGGCGGCGGTGTTCCAGAAGTTCGGCGATCCCACCAGGGTTTCAATGAACGTGTATCGTCCGAAGATCCGCTGCCGCTCGTTGAAGTTGTGGTCGATCTTCACCTCCGCCCGGTCCTGCGGGATCGCGTTGGCAACCTGCAGCACCAGGTTATTGGCCCGCGTGAAGGGCAGGCCCGGACCATTCGGAAGTGGAACGAACTTCTGGGCGTTCACCGCCACCGGATCCAGCCGGCCCTGCGGCAGCACGTTGCCGGGAAACGGGTCCCGGATGAAGCGGCCCGCCTGGTTCGGATTGGCCCGCGTGGTGAAAGGATCATAGATCAGCTTGCGCTGGCCGTTGGCGATAAACGTCTCAGTAAAATCGCCCCGGCGCTCCATCTCGGTCGCCACGGTATACTGCGCGGTGCTGGCCGCGCGGATGCGAGTGCCCTCGAACAGATGAAAGAAGAACGTCCGGTTCCTCCCGTTATAAACCTTGGGAATCACCAGCGGCCCGCCTACGCTGTAGCCGAACTGGTTTCGCTTGAAGCTGGCCAGGTTGATGCCCGCGCGGTTGGCCTGCCAGCTATTGGAATCCATCACGCTGTTGCGCAGGAACTCAAACAGGCTGCCGTGCAACTCGTTGGTGCCCGACTTGGTCACCAGGCTCACCACACCTCCCCCGCTCCGGCCGTACTCGGCCGAATAGGCGTTGGTCTGCACGCGGAATTCCTGTACGCCTTCGATCGAAGGGATCGCGCTCACCGCCGTGATGTTCGACTGGTTGTGCGGCAGCGTGGCCGACACGCCATCCACCGTGATATCGTTCGTCTCTTCCTGACCGCCATTCACGATAAACCGGTTACCCATGAAGTTCTCACCGGCCGCCAGTGTCGGCCGCGGACGGAATACGCCAGGCACCAGCACTGCCAGGTCAAAGATGTTCCGCCCGTTCAACGGCAGATCCACGATGCGCTTGTTCTCCACCACCGCGCCCAGAGTTGAGGATGCCGATTCCACCAGTTGCGACTCGGCCGTCACCTGGATCCTTTCCGCCAGTTGCCCGATCTCCAGCGTGATGTTGACCGTGGCCTTTTGCTGGGTGCGCAACTCCAGCGGTTCAAGCGCGAACGCGCCGAAGCCCGCCTTTTCCGCGTTGATGCGGTATCGTCCTGGAGGCAGCGACGAAACGACGTAGAAGCCCGTGTCGTTTGATTGAGTGCGGAAGTTGGTTCCGCGTTCCATGTCCGCAATCGTGATGGCGGTTCCCGGCAGTACAGCGCCGGTTGAATCCGCCACGATGCCCGACACCGACCCGGTGAACGTCTGCCCCCATCCGGGGATCACGGCCGCGCAGACCGCGGCCAGGTAAAGTGCGGCAACACCAGGGTGTCTCAATGCGCCTCCCGAAGAATCGGAAAAATCGCACCGATACTATCAGAACTCCAGGCGCATCGTCACCTGCACCTGCCGCGGCCGGAAGGCGAATCCGCCAAAGGAATTGGCCAGGCTCGCAATACCGTCCGCGGCGGGCACGTTCAGGCCCTGCACGTTAAACACGTTGAACATGTCCACGTTCGCCCGCAACCGCACGCGCTCGGCGATCTGGAAATACTTCATCAGCGAGGAATCCATTGTCCAGTTGAACGGGCCAAGCCTTGCCTGATTGCGCCACGGATGCAGCCCCGTATCCATGTTCACGCGCACCACTCCCCCGGTGATGAGGGGCATGTAGACCACGTTGGTATCGTAGTCGTTGGCGTTCAGATCGGTCGCCTGTCCGTTCTTCGGCCAGGGATTCACCGGCCTTTGCGCGGGCCTGTAATCGTCGGGAAGACCGAACACGCCGTTGCGCAACCCGGCGGCGTTGCGGCTGTTGATAAATCGCTCAGAGATGTAGCCGTTGAACCAGAGATACCCTTCAAAGCACCGCTCGTCTCCGGGATTGCGCGCCAATGCCGGCGTGGTCCGGCAGTCCAGAATCTTCTTCCTGTTCCGGTAAACCTCGAATTCGCCCATCTCGCCCCAGTTGTTCACCGGCATGGAATACCAGGTGCTCACCACCGTGCCGGTTCCAGACAGCCGCCATCCGCCGATCAGCGTGTTGACGATTCCGTGCGCCCCGCGGCC